>NZ_JBKFPH010000017.1:0-104034 GCF_046567715.1 Salmonella sp. 741265116_PST
CATGATCTTCTGAAATCCCTTCATCAAATCAATTCAATGAATCGTGTATAATGAATATTGTATAGTGTTCACTCGCGGATTAAATCAAACTACCGGAGAGACTGTCTATAGCCTGATATAACCTGCGATTTCTAACACGCTATAAAGAATGTTAACCATTTAATTTACAATGGTTTTTGCAAACATTTATTTTACTTAATTTGCTCTTAATTAAAATTAAATCAATAAATTATTTTAATAAAATTGCTACATTCATTTCAACCAAAAATAAAAACACCCACTAATAGCGTAATGCCGATCATTTAAGAGTACTTGAACGATCCGGCCAGTAAGAGACAATCCAGATTCTGTTACCCTGACTCTGGATTTTTTTATGTCTGAACACGATATGGATTTCGTTGTTGATGCTTTTTCTTCTGAGCTGGATACTTTCTCCCGCTCGCCTGACCCTGCATGGATCCATCAGGCGCTCAATGCCTGTCACAAGGCCAGCATCCGGCGGCGTCGCCTTCCCGCTGAGCAGGCCGTCTGGCTCGTGCTGATGATGGGACTGCTGCGCGATTTATCCATTAAAGATGTCTGCCACCACCTCGATATCGTTCTTCAGCCTGATGACGGCTATCAGAGTCTCGCTCCCGGCGTACTCACCGCAGCACGCCAGCGTCTGGGCGAGGCCCCGCTCCGCTATTTGTTCCATGCCTGCAATGAAGGCTGGCTGGCTGCCTGCCATTCTGGGAGCCGATACTTTTCACGGACTTCATGTTCTGAGTGTTGACGGAACTCTGTTCCGCACACCAGATTCACCAGACAATGCCGCCGCCTTTGGCTTTATCGACCCTGCTCATGGAACCTTTCCGCAGGTTCGTATGGTGGGGCTGATGGCGACCCATTCTCATATGTTGCCTGATGCCGCTTTTGGCGGCGTTGCTGAAGGTAACTGACGCTGGCACACCGGCTGGTTTCTTCTGCGCCGGCTCACACCCTGAAGGGGTGAAGCAGGAGTTATGGGGTATTCTGGTATCGTATAATCTGCTGAGAAAAGAGATGACAGATATTGCTGCCGAAGCAGGCGTGATGCCGACACGAATAAGCTTCGTCGCAGCGTTAAATATCCTGGTGTCCCAGGTACGAGTCAGCGGTAAGGGTGCAGCAGGGAATATCCCTAAGCATCTGAAAGGAATGAGGCAAAATGTAAAATCCTTCATTTTGCCGGAAAAAATAAAGCACCGAAGATACGATCGTTCGGTGCTTTATGTTCCGCCTAAATATCCGTTCAGCTTTAAGCTACGTGAGGCTTAAGTGAACGGCATTACACTAATAGCGGGTGTTTAGGTCTAATTTATTACTGAATTAATTACTACCAAACATCTCTTTAATCCAACCGGCTACGCCATCGCCGTCCTTCTTCTCCTGCTGCGGCGGTTGCTGCTGTTGAGGCTGCTGCTGAGAAGATTGATCGAACGGATTACCCGACTGCTGCAACATCTCGCCCTGCTGGCACAGCGTATTTGGATCGTCCGTCCAGACCGGCAGAGTGCGCATACCGCCGCTACAGACAAAATTACCGTCGTAATCAACGCCCATATCCACCACATCTTCCGGCGGCGTCAGAACTAAAGGCGTCGGCGTCTGGTTCGCCAGATAGCGCTGGTAAATCGCCATCGCGCCGCTGGCGCCGTACAATTTCGTCGGCTGGTTGTTATCACGGCCTACCCAGGTGATAGTCACCTGGCTGCCGTCGATACCGGCAAACCAGGTATCGACATTGTTGTTTGTCGTCCCGGTTTTACCCGCCAGATGCAGCCCCGGATATTTCGCGCCAAGCTGACGCCCCGTACCACGCTGGACGACCTGCTGCATTGTCCAGAGCGTCAGGTAAGCCGCCTGTGCCGGTACGGCGCGTTCAGCTTGCGGATAACTTTGGTACAGCACCTTACCATCTTCCGCAATCACCGAACGCAGCGCCGACAGCGGCGCGCGGTTCCCACCGCTAGCGATAGTCTGGAACGCCTGCGCCACTTCGATCGGCGTCAGGTTCAGCGCCCCTAACAACATAGCCGGAACAGGATTGAGCTGATCTTTCGGCACGCCGAGCTTCGTCCAGGTATCGGTTACCGCCGGTAAACCTAACGCCATCCCCAGATTGACCGTCGGTACGTTCATTGAGCGAGTTAACGCATCCACCAGCATCACTTTCCCGCTTTCGCTGTAGCGACGATCGTCGTTCTGCGGCGACCAGACCTGACCATTCGGCTGGCGCAGAGAAATCGGCGCATCGGCAATCCAAGTGTTCAGACGGTATAAGTTCGGCTGACTTAACGCGGTCAGATAGGTCGCCGGTTTCGCCAGCGACCCGATGGAACGGCGCGCCTGCATGGCACGGTTATAGCCGGCATACTGCGGCTCCGCCCCGCCAACCATCGCGCGCACCTCGCCGCTAAAGCGATCCACCACCACCATCGCGGTTTCCAGATCGCTCAATTTACGCTGCTTCTTCAACGCCGGAATGCCTTCGACAACGGCTTTTTCTGCGGCATCCTGCGCCACGGAGTCAAAGGTGGTGAAGATCTTCACGCCGGAGAGATCTTTAATTTTATCCCCCAGCTTCGCCTGCAGTTCCTGACGAACCATCTGCATAAACGCTGGCTGCGGTGAAATAACGCCGCCGCGCGGCTGTACGCCAAGCGGACGCGCGCTCAGCATGTCATAGAGTTCCTGATCGATGATTTTCTGCTGCTGTAACAGGCGTAGCACCAGGTTACGACGCTCCAGCGCCAGTTTCGGGTTGCGCCACGGGTTATAAATCGACGCCCCTTTAACCATCCCCACCAGTAACGCCTGCTGATCGAGGCTCAGTTCCTCTACCGGACGACCAAAGTAATACAGGCTCGCCAGCGGAAAACCGCGAATTTCATTGTCCCCGCTTTGACCGAGGTAGACCTCGTTCATGTACAGCTCAAGAATACGATCTTTACTGTAACGGGCATCCATGATCAGCGCCATGTAGGCTTCATTCGCTTTACGCCAGTATGATCTTTCGCTGGAGAGGAACAGGTTCTTCACCAGTTGCTGGGTCAGCGTACTGGCCCCCTGCACCGTGCGTCCCGCCGTCAGGTTGGCCAGCACCGCACGCCCGATAGAGTAAAGACTAATGCCATCATGCTCATAGAAATGACGGTCTTCCGTCGCCAACAGCGTATCGACCAGCAGATCCGGGAAACCGCTGCGCGGGACGAATAAACGCTGCTCGCCATTTGGCGAAGAAAGCATGGTGATAAGCCGCGGATCGAGACGGAAGAAGCCAAACTGGCGGTTGTTATCCAGATTGACGATGGTTTCCAGACGCCCGTCACTGAACGTCAGCCGCGCGCGCACCTGCCCTTCTTTGCTGTCCGGGAAGTCAAACGGACGACGGATCATCTCAATGCTATTGGCCTGCACGGTAAATTCGCCAGGACGGGTCATCTTCGTCACCAGACGATACTGCGTCGCTTCCAGCAATTTCACCATCTCGTTTTTGCTGACAGGCATGTCTGGCTCAAGGTTCACCATCCGGCCATATACCGCCGCCGGAAGCTGCCAGACCTTGCCATCAATACGGCTGCGGATTTTTTGATCCAGATAGACGCCGTAAATGGCGAACAGCACCACAAAAACGATAAACAGTTTTAGCAATAGCCACAGCCAGCCGCGCTTGCCACGAGGCTTACGCCCTTTGCCCTTACCTTTACGCGGCATCGGTTCTTCATCCTCATAGTCATCATCATAATCGTCGTCATGCTGCCGACGACGGCTCACCTTTTGTTTCACAGGACGTGACGGTTTCCCCTTACGTCCAATCGGCTCGCGGTCATTCCCCGCCATGCTTTTTCTCCGCAACATACAGGCGCAAAGGCCCGATTCTCTATTCTTCCGTCCTGCGACAGAAGAAGAAATCTCTCAATTATTACCGCTCTTTCGCCGGATGCGGCATAACGCCTTATCCGGCCTACAGTTACATTACGAATACTTCTTCGTGCGCCGCGTTGGGGCGGTATTCGCCGGATCGTCCGGCCAGACATGTTTGGGGTAACGGCCCTTCATCTCTTTTTGCACTTCGCGATACGCACCCTGCCAGAAAGCGCTTAAATCGCGCGTAATCTGTAGCGGTCGCTGCGCAGGCGAAAGCAGTTCCAGCACCAGCGGCACTCGCCCCTGCGCAAGCGTCGGCGTACTTGCCTCGCCGAACATTTCCTGCATTCTGACCGCCAGTGCGGGCGGGTTATCTTCATGATAACGAATCGTTATTCGGCTTCCCGTCGGCACAGTGTAATGCCCAGGCAGTTCACTATCCAGACGTTGCAGCATGGCATAGTCAAGCAGTCCCCGTAACGCCTGAGTCACATTCAGAGATTTCAGACTCCGTAACGACTGTACGCCTGTCATGTGCGGCAGCAACCAGTTTTCCAGAGTCGCCAGCAGCGACGCCTCATCCACGGCAGGCCAGTCATATTCCGGCAGCCATTTCGCCGCACAGTGCAGACGCAGACGGAACTGCTCCGCTTCCGGCGTCCAGTTAAGGACGGCCAGACCTCTATCGCGGATGCCGTTCAGCATCGCCTGATGAAGCTCCTCTTCAGACGGTTTCGCCAGTGGCTGAACGCTAACCGTCAACTGTCCAATACGCATTCTGCGCCACGCTTTCAACGTTCCCTGCGCTTCGTCCCATTCAACCGTGTCAGACTGGCGCAGTAAATCAGGACACGCCTGAATCAGCGAGGCAATATCCAGCGGCTGCGCCAACAATATTCGGGCGTCCGGCGAGGCGCTACCTTGCAGCAACAGCGGCGCGATCAGCCATTCATGACGTCCCAACGCGTCATCCGCATCTAACATCGCGCCCATACCATTGGCTAACTGATAGCGCCCTTCCTGACCACGACGTCGCGCGATGCGGTCGCTAAATGCTCTGGCCAACGGCGGCATAATAAGCGCGCTATCCGGCTCGCCATTACGCACCTGCAGCCGTTTTAAAAGCTGCTGGCTACGCTGCTGCCAGCCCGGCTGTCGCCGCGAAAATAGCCCGCTTAAATCCGTACCGCCGCCGCGCGGCGGGTCCTCAAGGATGGCCGCGAGCATGGCGGCGGTGGCGGCGCTATCGCCCTCGCCGGCGTTGACTAATATCGCCGCCAGGCGCGGATCGTTACCCATTGCCGCCATTTTTTGCCCCCGCGCGCTTAATCGCTCGCCCTCCAGCGCGCCTAACATCAATAATAAACGGCGGGCGGCCTGAAGATTCACCTCCGGCGGCCTGTCCAGCCAGAAAAGCGATGCCGGATCGTGACATCCCCACTGCAACACTTCCATCAACAAACCGGAGAGGTCGCTGTGTAAGATTTCCGGATCGCTTTGCGCCGCCGCCCGCTCCGCCTGTTCTTTGGCCAGCAGATGTAAACAGATTCCCGGCGCCAGTCGTCCGGCGCGCCCCGCGCGCTGCGTCATTGATGCCTGACTGATACGCTGCGTAACCAGCCGCGTCAGTCCCGTTCGCGCGTCGAATCGCGCCACGCGCTCCTGAGCGCTATCGACGACCAGACGAATCCCTTCAATCGTCAAACTGGTTTCGGCAATGTTAGTCGCCAACACCACTTTACGCATCCCGGCGGGGGCGGGAACAATCGCTTTGCGTTGCGCTTCCAGAGACAATGCGCCATACAGCGGACAAAGCAGGACATCGCTCCCTACCCGCGACGCCAGATGTTCATGAACGCGCTGTATTTCGCCTACGCCGGGTAAAAATAGCAGCAGCGAACCGTTTTCATTGCGCAGCAGTTCCGCTGTCGCTATCGCGACGGCTTCATCAAAACGCAAATGCGCCGCAAGCGGTTGATAACGTCGCTCCACCGGGAACGCGCGCCCCTCCGAGATGATCGTCGGCGCATCAGGCAGTCGCTGACAGAGCCTGTCGTTATCCAGCGTCGCAGACATGATTAACAGCCTGAGATCGTCACGGAGCCCTTGCTGGATATCCAGCAACAGCGCCAACGCTAAATCCGCCTGTAAACTGCGCTCATGAAATTCATCCAGTATCACCAGCCCCACGCCGCGTAATTCGGGATCGCGCTGAATCATTCTGGTCAATACGCCTTCGGTCACCACTTCCAGCCGGGTACGCGGCCCCACGCAGCTTTGCGCGCGCATCCGGTAACCTACCGTTTCGCCAGGCTTTTCATTCAACGCTTCCGCCAGACGCTGCGCGACATTACGCGCCGCCAGACGACGCGGTTCAAGCAGAAGGATTTTTCCAGCAACCGGCCCCTGTTGCAGGAGTTGCAACGGCAGCCAGGTGGATTTCCCCGCCCCGGTAGGCGCGGACAACAAAACCTGCGGCGCGGTTTTTAGGGCTGTCAACAATTCAGGCAATACGGCGGCAACGGGCAATGACGTCACAAACGGCTCCACGGGGTTAACTTTCTTTGCGCCGCATTGTAGCATCGTGTTAATCCATAACCGAGTATCCCTATGTCTGAGCCAAAACGGCTGTTTTTTGCGATTGACTTACCCGACGACGCGCGCGCGCAAATTATCGCCTGGCGCGCCGCCCATTTTGCCTCTGAAGACGGACGCCCCGTGGCAGCGGCGAACCTACACCTGACGCTGGCCTTTTTAGGCAACGTCAGTAACGATAAGCAGCGCGCGCTTGCGCAACTGGCCGGACGAATTCGCCAGCCGGGCTTTACGCTACATCTGGATGACGCCGGTCAGTGGCTGCGTTCGCGCGTGGTGTGGCTGGGGATGCGCCAGCCGCCGCGCGGGTTGTTGCAGTTGGCTAATATGCTGCGCGCGCAGGCCGCCCGCAGCGGTTGTTACCAAAGCCCGCAGCCTTTTCACCCGCATATTACGCTGCTGCGCGACGCCAGCCATACGGTGGCTATCCCGCCGCCGGGCTTTTGCTGGTCATTTCCGGTCACGTCGTTTGCGCTTTACGCCTCTTCGTATGGGCAAGGCCGTACCCGCTATGCCGAGCTGCAGCGCTGGACGCTGGGCGAATAATAATGAAGGAATGTCGATGCTATTCTCACCCCCTTTACAACGCGCTACGTTGATTCAGCGCTATAAACGTTTTTTAGCCGATGTAATCACCCCTGACGGTACGACGCTTACGCTGCACTGTCCTAATACCGGCGCGATGACCGGCTGCGCCACGCCAGGCGATACCGTCTGGTATTCGACATCAGAAAATACTAAACGCAAATATCCGCATACCTGGGAATTAACTGAAACGCAATCCGGCGCATTCATTTGCGTGAATACGCTGCGGGCGAACCAGCTAACGAAAGAAGCGATTCAGGAGAATCGCCTGCCGACGCTGGCGGGGTACAATATTCTGAAAAGTGAAGTCAAATATGGCGCCGAGCGCAGCCGTATAGATTTTATGTTACAAGCAGATTTCCGCCCGGACTGCTATATTGAAGTGAAATCGGTCACGTTAGCGGAAAAAGAAAACGGTTATTTTCCCGACGCCATCACCGAACGAGGGCAAAAACATCTTCGGGAGTTGATGGGCGTTGCGGCGGCAGGTCATCGCGCGGTGGTGGTGTTCGCGGTGCTGCACTCCGCCATTACACGTTTTTCACCCGCACGTCATATCGATATAAAATACGCGCAGCTATTGAGCGAGGCTCAGAATAAAGGCGTGGAAGTTTTAGCTTATAAAGCAGAACTTTCAGCCCAAAAAATGGAACTGAACGAACCAGTACCCATAACGTTGTAGTGGAATAACAGCCTGATTATTAAGTATTCTGGCCGCGTGCGTAAATACGCTTTTCCTCACAGGGTTGTCAAGTGTTACGTTTAGATAATTGCTATCCGGAAAAGCATCTGCTATTTATAGCGACCTGATTTTCCCCCGAACATGGGGATCGATAGTGCGTGTTAAGGAGAAGCAACATGCAAGAAGGGCAAAACCGTAAAACATCGTCCCTGAGTATTCTCGCCATCGCTGGGGTGGAGCCGTACCAGGAGAAACCGGGCGAAGAGTATATGAACGAAGCCCAGCTATCGCACTTCAAGCGTATTCTTGAAGCATGGCGTAATCAACTCCGGGATGAAGTCGATCGCACTGTGACGCACATGCAGGACGAAGCCGCCAACTTCCCCGATCCGGTCGATCGCGCCGCGCAGGAAGAGGAGTTTAGCCTGGAGTTACGTAATCGTGACCGTGAGCGCAAACTGATCAAAAAGATCGAGAAGACGCTGAAGAAAGTGGAAGATGAAGACTTCGGTTATTGCGAGTCCTGCGGGGTGGAGATTGGTATCCGCCGCCTGGAAGCGCGTCCAACAGCCGATCTGTGCATCGACTGCAAAACGCTGGCTGAAATTCGCGAAAAACAGATGGCGGGTTAATCCCGTTCGTTTCTACCCTATTTATGACAGGCGGGAGTTTTCCCGCCTTATTCTTTATTGCCCGCAGCATGACTGACTCACACTATATTGGCCGTTTCGCGCCATCGCCATCCGGCGAACTGCATTTCGGCTCGTTAATCGCCGCCCTCGGCAGCTATCTACAAGCCCGTGCGCAACGCGGAATTTGGCGCGTTCGTATAGAGGATATCGATCCCCCACGTGAAGTTCCCGGTGCCGCAGCGATCATTCTGCGCCAGCTGGAACATTACGGCCTGCACTGGGATGGCGAGGTCTTATGGCAATCACAGCGTCATGAGGCTTATCGCGAGGCGCTGGCCTGGCTTCACGAGCAGGGACTGAGCTACTACTGCACTTGCCCCCGCTCGCGCATTCAACGTCTGGGCGGTATTTACGACGGCCATTGCCGGGCGTTATACCACGGGCCGGAGAATGCCGCCGTCAGAATTAAACAGCAGCATCCGGTGATGCGTTTCCATGATGCCTTGCGCGGCGATATCCAGGCTGACCCACAGCTGGCTAGCGAAGATTTTATTATCCACCGCCGCGACGGACTGTTTGCTTATAATCTGGCCGTGGTGGTCGACGATCATTTTCAGGGGGTGACGGAGATCGTCCGCGGCGCAGATTTAATCGAACCCACTGTCCGACAACTTTCGCTGTATAAACAGTTTGGCTGGCGTGCGCCAGGTTACGTTCACCTTCCGCTGGCGCTCAACGAACAAGGCGCTAAACTTTCCAAGCAAAATCATGCCCCTGCGCTTGCGACAGGCGATCCGCGCCCGGTACTGGTCCAGGCATTGCGCTTTTTAGGCCAACGCGCCGTCGTAGCGTGGCAGGAGATGTCTGTTGAGGAGTTGCTGCGCTTTGCGGTGGCGCACTGGAGGCTTACAGCCGTACCCACATCGGCTAATGTAAATCCGGCATTCTCAAATGCGTCTCGCTGAGCTATGATTAGCCGCTATTTTTGCTCATCGTCTTTCGCATTGCTGCGGCGTTAATGATGCTTACAGCCCAGGTCGCGTTGTTCTCTTACGCCCGTCTGCCGTAATGCGAAAGACATAGAGTAAGTTGATCTTATTAATGTATGACACTACCGAGGTGCGCTATTTTTACCCGAGTCGCTAATTTTTGCCGTAAGGTGTTAAGCCGCGAGGAGAGCGAGGCAGAACAAGCCGTCGCCCGTCCACATATGACGATTATCCCGCGTGAACAGCACGCTATCTCCCGCAAAGATATCAGTGAAAATGCCCTCAAGGTCATGTACAGACTCAATAAAGCGGGCTATGAATCCTGGCTGGTCGGCGGCGGCGTCCGCGATCTCCTGCTCGGCAAAAAGCCGAAGGATTTCGACGTGACCACCAACGCAACACCGGATCAGGTACGGAAATTATTCCGCAATTGCCGTCTGGTGGGACGTCGTTTCCGCCTGGCTCACGTGATGTTTGGCCCGGAAATTATCGAAGTGGCAACGTTTCGTGGTCATCATGAAGGCAGTGAAAGCGACCGTACGACCTCCCAGCGTGGGCAAAACGGTATGCTGCTGCGCGATAATATCTTCGGCTCTATCGAAGAAGACGCCCAGCGCCGCGATTTCACCATCAACAGCCTTTACTACAGCGTGGCGGATTTTACCGTGCGCGATTACGTCGGAGGAATGCAGGATCTGCAAGAAGGCGTGATTCGCCTGATCGGCAATCCGGAAACGCGCTACCGCGAAGATCCGGTTCGAATGCTGCGCGCCGTGCGTTTCGCTGCGAAGCTCAATATGCGTATCAGCCCTGAAACGGCTGAGCCAATCCCGCGTCTGGCAACCTTGCTAAACGACATTCCTCCCGCACGCCTGTTCGAAGAGTCGCTGAAGCTGTTGCAGGCGGGGAACGGTTTTGAAACCTATCAACAACTGCGGGAATACAATCTCTTCCAGCCGTTGTTTCCTACCATTACGCGTTATTTCACCGAAAACGGCGACAGCGCAATGGAACGCATCATTGCGCAGGTGTTGAAGAATACGGATAACCGCATCCGTAACGAGATGCGCGTTAATCCGGCATTTTTGTTTGCCGCCATGTTCTGGTATCCGCTGCTGGAGATGGCGCAAAAAATCGCTCAGGAGAGCGGTCTGGCCTATTACGATGCTTTCGCGCTAGCCATGAATGACGTGCTGGATGAAGCCTGCCGTTCACTGGCGATCCCGAAACGCCTGACCACGCTTACCCGTGATATTTGGCAGCTTCAGTTACGGATGTCGCGACGCCAGGGCAAACGCGCCTGGAAACTGATGGAACATCCCAAATTCCGCGCCGCGTTTGATTTGCTGGAGCTGCGCGCTCAGGTGGAAAATAATACTGAGCTGCAACGTCTGGCGCAGTGGTGGGCCGAGTTTCAGGCTTCCGCGCCGCCGGAACAAAAAGGGATGCTCAACGAGCTGGATGACGATCCTGCTCCACGCCGCCGCCGTTCACGTCCGCGCAAACGCGCGCCGCGCCGCGAGGGAAGTGCGTGACTGTCGTTTATATCGCCATTGGCAGCAACCTCGCCTCCCCTTTGGAGCAGGTTAATGCTGCCGTGAAAGCGATCGGTGAAATCCCTGACAGTCAAATCGTGGCCGTCTCCTCGTTTTACCGCACGCCGCCGCTTGGTCCACAGGATCAACCCGATTACCTGAACGCCGCGGTGGCGCTGGATACCACTCTCGCCCCCGAAGAATTGCTTAACCATACCCAGCGCATTGAGCTGCAACAGGGCCGTGTGCGTAAAGCTGAACGCTGGGGGCCGCGAACGCTGGATCTCGACATTATGCTGTTTGGCGATGAAGTCATTAACACCGAACGTCTGACCGTACCGCACTACGACATGAAAAACCGCGGCTTTATGCTGTGGCCGTTATTCGAAATCGCTCCTGATCTTATCTTTCCGGATGGTATCAGCCTGCATCAGCATCTCACCCATCTTGGTGCTGCAAAACCCGCCCACTGGTAAAACATCGCCTCCCCTTTAGCGTTTACTGCTTTAGCGCCAAACGATTGCTTAAATCAATTGCCCCCCTGAATATGACTGTTAGAATGCCGGGAAATATAACTTTTACCATCAGGAAACGTTATGAAACCCACCACCATTTCACTGCTGCAGAAATGCAAGCAAGAGAAAAAACGCTTCGCGACAATTACCGCCTACGACTACAGCTTCGCTAAGTTATTTGCCGACGAAGGTATCAATGTGATGCTGGTTGGCGACTCTCTGGGCATGACAATTCAGGGGCACGACTCCACCCTGCCTGTCACCGTGGAAGATATCGCCTACCACACCCGCGCGGTACGCCGCGGCGCGCCCAACTGTCTATTGCTCTCCGACCTGCCGTTTATGGCTTACGCCACCCCGGAACAGGCATGTGAAAACGCGGCTATCGTGATGCGTGCGGGGGCCAATATGGTCAAAATTGAAGGCGGCGCCTGGCTGGTTGATACGGTGAAAATGCTCACCGAACGCGCCGTGCCGGTTTGTGGTCATCTGGGGATTAACGCCCCAGTCGGTGAATATCTTCGGCGGCTATAAAATTCAGGGCCGCGGCGACGCCGGGCAGGTACTGCTGGATGATGCGCTGGCCTTAGAAGCCGCTGGCGCTCAGTTGCTGGTGCTGGAGTGCGTGCCAGTTGAACTGGCAAAACGCGTGACCGAAGCACTGTCGATTCCGGTGATTGGTATCGGCGCCGGTAACGTCACCGACGGTCAGATCCTCGTCATGCACGATGCGTTTGGCATCACCGGCGGCCACATCCCGAAATTTGCGAAGAATTTCCTTGCAGAAGCGGGCGACATGCGCGCCGCCGTACGGCAGTATATGGCTGAAGTGGAGTCCGGCGTTTATCCGGGCGAAGAACACAGCTTTCACTAATTTTTCTAACCGTGCCGGATGGCGACGCGACGCGTCTTATCCGGCCTACAGATCCTCAACGGATGTAGGCCTGATAAGCGCAGCGCCATCGGGCAGGATCATCAGGCAATTCAAGGAGTCTTGTTGTGCTAATCATTGAAACCCTGCCGCTGCTGCGCCAGCATATTCGCCGTCTGCGTCAGGAAGGCAAACGCGTCGCACTGGTTCCCACCATGGGCAACCTGCACGACGGCCATATGAAACTGGTCGATGAAGCAAAAGCGCGGGGTGATGTGGTGTTCGTCAGCATTTTCGTCAACCCGATGCAGTTTGACCGACCGGACGATCTGGTGCGTTATCCGCGCACGCTGCAGGAAGACTGTGAAAAGCTGAACAAGCGCAAAGTCGATTATGTCTTTGCACCAGCCGTTGAGGAAATCTACCCGCAAGGGCTGGAAGGCCATACGTACGTTGATGTTCCCGGCCTCTCCACCATGCTGGAAGGCGCCAGCCGTCCAGGCCACTTCCGCGGCGTCTCGACCATCGTCAGCAAGCTGTTTAACCTGATCCAACCCGATATCGCCTGCTTTGGCGAGAAGGATTTCCAGCAACTGGCGCTGATCCGCAAAATGGTGGCGGATATGAGTTATGACATTGAGATCGTTGGCGTACCGATTATTCGCGCTAAAGACGGTCTGGCGCTCAGCTCACGTAACGCTTATCTGACCGCAGAGCAGCGCAAAATTGCGCCGGGTCTATACAACGTGATGAATAGCATCGCTGAAAAACTGATTGCGGGTAATCGTGAGCTGCAAGAGATTATTGCCATTGCCGAACAGGAACTGAATGAAAAAGGCTTCCGTG
Organism: Salmonella sp. 741265116_PST; assembly: GCF_046567715.1. Taxonomy (NCBI): domain Bacteria; kingdom Pseudomonadati; phylum Pseudomonadota; class Gammaproteobacteria; order Enterobacterales; family Enterobacteriaceae; genus Salmonella; species Salmonella sp. 741265116_PST. The sequence continues at coordinate 13,142 of NZ_JBKFPH010000017.1, forward strand.
CCGACGACATTCAAATCCGTGATGCCGACACGCTGCTGGAGCTGACGGAAACCAGCAAACGCGCAGTGATTCTGGCTGCCGCCTGGCTGGGTCAGGCGCGTCTGATCGATAATCAAAGCGTTACATTAGCCCAGTAGACAGGGGTTAAAAATCGGGCAATACTGCCTGAGAATTTCCAAAGCAGGCCACAAGCGCCTGCTTAGCCAAGGTAAACGACAGGGTAAAGAAGTTATGATTCGCACCATGCTGCAAGGCAAGCTCCACCGCGTAAAAGTCACGCAGGCGGACCTGCACTACGAAGGTTCCTGTGCCATTGACCAGGATTTCCTTGATGCCTCCGGTATTCTGGAAAACGAAGCGATTGATATCTGGAACGTGACCAATGGGAAACGTTTCTCAACCTATGCCATTGCGGCTGAACGCGGCTCCAGAATCATCTCGGTGAACGGTGCAGCGGCGCACTGTGCTGAAGTTGGCGACATTGTGATTATCGCCAGCTTCGTCACCATGTCTGACGAAGAAGCCCGTACATGGCGGCCGAAAGTGGCCTATTTCGAAGGCGACAACGAAATGAAACGTACTGCAAAAGCCATTCCGGTACAGGTCGCCTGACAGCCCTTACCCCTGCGGCTGATTGACTATCAGCCGCGACATGGTTTCCAGCGAATCCGTGCGCAGAATATACAGCCGTTTTAGCAACATCGGGTTATCGCCAGGCTTCACCTTCCCTCTCACCGTGGTGACCGCCAGATGGAAACCGGCGTCTTTTGCTGCTTTGATCGCGGTCGCGTTATAGCCGCCAAAGGGATAAGAAAGATAAAATACGTGCGGAGTAAACTGTGCAAGCGCCCGCCGCGAGCGTTCAAAATCAAACAGAATATTATGGTAGCTGCGGCTATATAAAATCGGGCGACGATGCCCGTCTACCCGGTGTAAAAAGTGAGTATGTGACTGAAAATCAAAAACATCGCTTATCTTGCGCAATTCGGACACGCTCATAAATTGCAGCGACCTGGGATTCCATTTTTGCGGATGGCGCTTAATACGCGATGAGATAATAAATGCCGTCGCTTTCATACCGTACTGCTTTAATACCGGATACGCATAGCGACTCACCGATTTAAGACCATCGTCAAAGGTAATAGCCACCGCGCGCGCCGGGAAATTAGCGCGGTTATGGATGTAATCCTCCAGTTGGTACATCGTCAACGTGGCATAGCCGCGATCGCGAAGCCAGGTCATTTGGTTGCTGAATGCCCGAACCGAAGTCGTGGTGGACGTATGGCGAAAACGGGTATTCTCTTCATCACGTAAGATGTGATGGTAGGTCAAAATCGGAATGCCGTTGTCTTCCTGCGCATCCATGGCGCTGACATAAGCCAGCCTGCCGCCAATACGGATCTGATACCAGGTTTGATGTAGCCTGCCTTTCAGCTTGCTAATAATGGGGTAACGCAAATTATCCACTAATACGCCAAACGGGGCGCTACTGATGTCCGGCGCGTTATACACCGGCGTGTCCTTCCAGGTCACCAGATTCTGATTGCTGAGCGGCTTGTTAAGATCGCCCAGCCCATCTTCCACTTTTTGTTTTCCCTGCACGGATTCCAGATGGCCTTTATCGATAAACCCCTCGCCGAAGCCGAATTTAAAGGCATAATAATCAGCCGCAACAGGCGTTACGGAAAGAATTTGTCCGGCGCGGATATTCCCTACGGTCACCATTTTATCGCCAATCTGCGACCAGATGGCGGCGTCTTCCGTCGTTTGCATATAACGAGCGGGCAAGGCAGCCAACACATTACCGGCGAAAAAGAACAGCAAGATAAGAACAACGCGCATAACCATATATCATAACCGAGGCGAAAAAACGCCGTTATTGTAGCAAAAGCGTCGTCAATGGTATTGATCAAAACTCATACAAATCATTCAGCAATACAAAAGGCGGATTTTTCTGCTGCTGATGCCAGAGACTGGTGACATCCGGTGCGCCAAGCGCGACAATCTGGTCGCGAAATGCTGAACTGCTCATCGACTCTCGCAAAGGAAGCATTTCCTCTATCAATGAATAGCTAACACCTGAAATAACTTCACATTGAGAATGTTTATGGCTCATCAGCGACGCTACACGATAAGGCGCCGCGCCGGAAATGTCGGTTAAAAATATCACGCCTTCACCGGAGTCGGTGGCATGGAGGGCATCACACATCATACGGCTCAGCATGTTTGAGCTCAGGCCGCGCCAAAAATTGACCGCCCGGCATTGCGCCAACGGACCATTTTTTCTCTCCAGGCGATCAAGCATATCCTGTGCGCGATCGTCATGGCAGGTAATCACCCAACCTAACATAGCCTACCTCCTTAGCAGACAAGTAGTTTATCAGGGTTACCAATCAGGAATGATGACAGCCGTCAAAAGTCTCCTCTTCCCTCCAGGAGAAGAGGAGAATCGTATCAGCTACGCAAACCGCGTCCGCGCTGGATCAGCGACCAGCACAGCAGGTAGAAAGCGGCGATAAAGATCACCAGTACGCCAAATGTGGTGGCCAGCGGCACATCGTTAATACCGAGGAAGCCGTAGCGGAAGCCGCTGATCATGTAGACGATCGGGTTCAGGTGCGACAGCCCCTGCCAGAACGGCGGCAGCAGCGTCAGCGAATAGAACACGCCGCCGAGATAGGTCAGCGGCGTCAGCACGAAGGTCGGGATCAGGCTGATATCATCAAAAGTTTTGGCAAAAACCGCGTTCAGCAAACCGGCCAGCGAGAACAGAATCGCCGTCAGGATCAATGTCAGAGCCACAAATACCCAGGAATGCACCTGGAAAGGCACGAAAAAGAGCGAAATCGCCGTCACCAGAATCCCCACGCACAGCCCGCGCGCCACGCCGCCGCCGACAAATCCGGCGATGATCACGTGCGTTGGTACCGGCGCGACCAGCAGTTCCTCAATATTGCGCTGAAACTTGGCGCTAAAAAATGACGACGCGACATTCGCGTAGGAGTTAGTAATAACCGCCATCATAATCAGGCCCGGCACAATAAATTGCATATAGCTAAAACCATGCATTTCGCCGATGCGCGAACCAATCAAATTACCAAAAATAATAAAATAGAGCGTCATGGTGATGACGGGCGGCACCAGCGTTTGCACCCAGATCCGCATAAAGCGGTGGATCTCTTTCGCCCAGATGCTTTTAAGGGCAACCCAGTAAAGCTGCATCATGCGCGATCTCCTTGTTTTTCATGCACCAGCGACACAAACAGTTCTTCCAGACGGTTGGCTTTATTACGCATACTTAATACCTGAACCCCCTGCTCGCTCAGTTGGCTAAAGACGCTGTTAACCCCCTGCTCGCGCAACACTTCAACCTCCAGAGTCGAGGTATCCACCAGACGATATTGATAACCCGCAAGCTTAGGCAGCGGGCTTTTTGGCGCTAAATCCAGAATAAACGTCTCCGATTTCAGCTTTGAAATCAGATTTTTCATGGAGGTATTTTCCACCAGCTCGCCGTGCTGAATAATACCGATATTGCGGCACAGCATTTCCGCCTCTTCCAGATAGTGGGTGGTGAGAATAATCGTGGTGCCTTTGGCGTTTAAGTCTTTCAGGAATCCCCACATAGAGCGACGCAATTCGATATCGACGCCCGCCGTCGGCTCGTCGAGAATCAATAGCTTAGGTTCATGCATCAATGCGCGGGCGATCATCAGGCGGCGTTTCATCCCACCGGACAGCATCCGCGCGCGTTCACTACGTTTTTCCCACAGATCGAGCTGTTTTAAATACTTTTCGCTACGTAAAACCGCCTCTTTATGTTCCACGCCGTAATAACCGGCCTGATTCACTACGATCTGCTGCACCGTTTCAAACGGGTTAAAGTTAAACTCCTGTGGCACCAGTCCAAGCTGTCGCTTGGCGTTAACCACGTCTTTTTCCAGGTCATAACCAAAAACGTTAACGCGCCCGGACGTTTTATTCACCAATGAGCTGATAATACCGATGGTGGTCGATTTCCCTGCTCCATTTGGCCCCAGAAGCGCGTAAAAATCCCCCGCTTCGACCTGCAAATCTATGCCGCGCAGCGCCTGAACGCCGCCGGGATAGGTTTTTTTAAGTTGTTGAAGTTCCAGCGCAATGGTCATAAATTCTCACTTACTTTACGTTCTTACACTTTATATATGGTTTAAATAACTACGGAGTTGCCCTATATTAGCCCAACGCACTTATTTGGTTACAGGTCGTTAACTTCCATGAAAGACATAGATACACTCATCAGCAACAATGCACTATGGTCAAAAATGCTGGTGGAAGAGGACCCCGGATTTTTTGAGAAACTGGCGCAAGCGCAAAAACCGCGCTTTCTATGGATTGGATGTTCCGACAGCCGCGTTCCCGCAGAGCGTTTAACCGGGCTTGAACCGGGCGAATTGTTTGTTCACCGTAATGTGGCTAACCTGGTTATTCACACCGATCTGAACTGTCTCTCCGTGGTTCAGTATGCGGTTGATGTTCTGGAAGTTGAGCATATTATCATTTGCGGCCACTCCGGTTGCGGCGGTATCAAGGCTGCGGTAGAAAACCCTGAGCTGGGCTTGATTAATAACTGGCTGCTGCATATTCGCGACATCTGGCTTAAACATAGCTCGCTGTTGGGAAAAATGCCCGAAGAGCAACGTCTGGACGCGCTCTATGAATTGAACGTCATGGAGCAGGTCTATAACCTGGGACATTCCACCATTATGCAGTCAGCGTGGAAACGCGGGCAGAATGTGACCATTCACGGCTGGGCGTACAGTATCAATGATGGCCTGCTGCGCGATCTTGACGTCACCGCCACCAACAAAAAAACGCTGGAGAACGGCTATCATAAGGGTATCTCCGCCCTAAGTCTGAAATACATTCCCCACCAATAAGCCATTAGCTATAGGCCGGATAAGTCGCTTTAGCGACGCCATCCGGCATTTCTGCTCTTACTCGTCCAGCAGCACCACTTTACCGACATACGGTAGATGGCGATAACGCTGGGCGTAGTCAATACCGTACCCCACGACGAACTCATCAGGAATAGAGAAGCCGATAAACTCCACCGGGACATCCACTTCTCGACGAGACGGTTTATCCAGCAGCGTACAAATCGCCAGCGATTTCGGCTCGCGCAGGCCCAGGATTTCACGGACCTTCGACAGCGTATTACCGGAATCAATAATGTCTTCGACAATCAGCACGTCTTTACCGCGAATATCCTCATCCAGATCTTTGAGGATTTTCACGTCGCGGGTGGTGGACATGCCGCTACCATAGCTGGAGGCGGTCATAAAATCGACTTCATGAGGAACCTGGACTTCACGGCACAGGTCCGCCATAAACATAAATGAGCCACGCAACAGACCTACCAGCACCATTTCACTGCCGCTGTCTTTATAACGTTCGGTAATCTGACGACCCAGCTCGGCAATACGTGCTTTGATCTCCGCTTCGGGGATCATGACTTCAACAGTATGTTTCATATTTATAACCATATGATTTAAAAACAAATCACTCAATGCCGGTGACTAATAACGCCGCATTGACGCGCAAGGCACGCAGTATAACAGCAAACGTATTCATTCGCGGCATTTGATAAGAAAGCTCATTTTGTGATGACGATCACACATGTTAATTCCTATACTTAATTGCTACTAAAAAATTAACAATTTGGGATGGTGTCTTTTTATGGCAGAAAATAACGCACGATCGCCACGATTACTCGTGACGCTGACGGCCCTCTTTGCAGCACTTTGTGGGCTGTATCTTCTTATCGGAGGTGTCTGGCTGGTTGCTATTGGCGGTTCCTGGTACTACCCCATCGCGGGCCTCGTGATGCTGGTTGTGGCCGGATTGCTATGGCGCAGTAAACGTGCCGCGCTGTGGCTGTATGCCGCCCTGCTGCTGGCGACAATGATTTGGGGCGTGTGGGAAGTCGGGTTCGACTTCTGGGCGCTCACGCCGCGTAGCGATATCCTGGTGTTTTTCGGCATCTGGCTAATATTGCCGTTTGTCTGGCATCGGCTGGTGGTTCCTTCCAGCGGCGCAGTGGCGGCGCTGGTCGTGGCGCTGCTGATTAGCGGCGGCATTCTGACCTGGGCTGGCTTCAACGACCCGCAGGAGATCAACGGTACGCTTCGCGCCGACGCCACGCCCGCCGCAACAAGCTCGTCGATCGCCGACGAAGACTGGCCGGCCTATGGACGTAATCAGGAAGGCCAACGCTATTCGCCGCTGAAACAGATCACTGCGGATAACGTTCACCAACTGAAAGAAGCGTGGGTCTTCCGCACCGGCGATCTGAAACAACCCAACGATCCGGGCGAAATCACCAACGAAGTGACCCCGATTAAAGTCGGCGATACGCTCTACCTGTGTACGGCTCACCAGCGTCTGTTCGCACTAGACGCCGCCAGCGGTAAAGAGAAGTGGCATTTTGATCCTCAGTTGAAGACCGATTCGTCTTTCCAGCATGTGACCTGCCGCGGCGTCTCTTATCATGAGGCCAAAGCGGATACCGCCTCGCCGGAGGTCATCGCCGACTGTCCGCGCCGCATTATCCTTCCGGTCAATGACGGTCGCCTTTTCGCGGTGAATGCCGAAACCGGCAAGCTGTGTGAAACCTTCGCCAACAAAGGCGTCCTGAATCTGCAAACCAATATGCCGGACACCACGCCGGGACTGTATGAACCGACGTCGCCGCCGATTATCACCGATAAAACGATTGTCATTGCCGGTTCGGTCACGGATAACTTCTCTACCCGCGAAACGTCCGGCGTTATCCGTGGTTTTGACGTTAATACCGGTAAGCTACTGTGGGCCTTCGATCCGGGGGCGAAAGATCCGAACGCGATTCCAGCCGATGAGCACGCTTTTACCTTTAACTCGCCGAACTCCTGGGCGCCTGCCGCCTATGATGCGAAACTGGATCTGGTCTATCTGCCGATGGGCGTGACCACGCCGGATATCTGGGGCGGTAACCGCACGCCGGAGCAGGAACGTTATGCCAGCTCCATCCTGGCGCTGAATGCCACCACCGGGAAACTGGCCTGGAGTTATCAGACCGTCCATCACGATCTGTGGGATATGGACCTGCCGGCACAGCCGACGCTGGCGGATATCACCGTTAACGGTACCACCGTTCCGGTTATCTATGCGCCAGCGAAAACCGGTAATATCTTTGTGCTCGACAGACGTAATGGCGAGCTGGTCGTGCCCGCTCCGGAAAAACCGGTCCCACAGGGCGCGGCAAAAGGCGATTACGTCGCCAAAACTCAGCCGTTCTCTGATTTAACCTTCCGCCCGAAAAAAGATCTCTCCGGCGCGGATATGTGGGGCGCGACCATGTTCGACCAACTGGTGTGCCGCGTTATGTTCCACCAGTTGCGCTATGAAGGTATCTTCACTCCACCGTCCGAGCAGGGGACATTGGTATTCCCTGGCAACCTGGGGATGTTTGAATGGGGCGGTATTTCCGTCGATCCAGACCGTCAGGTCGCTATCGCTAACCCGATGGCGCTGCCGTTTGTCTCGAAGCTGATCCCACGCGGCCCGGGTAATCCGATGGAGCCGCCGAAAGACGCGAAAGGTACCGGTACAGAAGCAGGTATTCAGCCACAGTACGGCGTACCATTCGGCGTCACGCTGAATCCGTTCCTTTCGCCGTTTGGCCTGCCGTGTAAACAACCGGCCTGGGGCTATATTTCCGCGTTGGATCTGAAGACCAATGAAATCGTGTGGAAGAAACGTATAGGGACGCCGCGCGACAGTATGCCGTTCCCGATGCCGGTTCCGGTGCCGTTCAACATGGGGATGCCCATGCTCGGCGGGCCAATCTCAACCGCCGGTAACGTGCTGTTTATCGCCGCGACCGCCGACAACTACCTGCGCGCTTATAACATGAGCAACGGGGAAAAACTGTGGCAGGGACGTTTACCCGCCGGAGGCCAGGCAACGCCGATGACCTATGAGGTAAACGGTAAGCAGTACGTGGTCGTTTCTGCCGGAGGCCACGGTTCGTTTGGTACGAAGATGGGCGACTATATCGTCGCCTATGCTTTGCCTGACGACGCGAAATAACCATTAATGCCCGGCGTATGCCGGGCATTGTGCCGGGTGGCAGCTTCGCCTTACCCGGCCTGCGTCGGAGACATCGGTCAGACCGTAAATCCTAACATCATTCCCGTATCTTCATGTTCTAACAGATGACAGTGCGCCATATAGGCATGTTCCTTCGGCGCGTCGTGATCGAACTTGACCAGCACTTCGCTGATACCGCCCTCAACGCGTACCGTATCCTTCCAGCCCGTTCTGTGCGCCGCTGGCGCTTTGCCGTTCTCTGACAGAATACGGAACTGCGTGCCGTGAATATGGAAAGGATGCAGCATCATGTCGCCCACGCCGGAAATCACCCAACGTTCATGTCGGCCTTTTTGCGCCGCGAACATCGGTTTGTTCATATCGAAGACCTGGCCGTTGATAAAGTTAGCGTTATGGAAGTCGAATTTTCCGCCATGATTCATATTGCCCATCGCGCCATGATTCATCCCGCTGTGATCCATATTGCCATGATCCATCTCGCCATGCCCCATATTGCCGCCCTGCATATGCGCGTTCATGCTGTCATGATCCATGCCGCTCATCGCCTGAGCGCCATATTTCTTCATCAGCATTTGCATCCCCATCATATCAAGACGCGGGTCCATCGACAGTTTCAGGTTGCGCACCGTCAGCCCTTCCAGCAACGGCAACGCCGGCATCGTCGTCAACGTATCCGGCAACGTACCGGAGGCGGTAATCCGCAGCGGCTGGATACGCATCACCGGATGCGGTTTATCAAACGGAGCGATCGCCATTCCCATCTGGCTGACCGGCAGCGTCACCAGATCAAAGGCTTTCCCGTCGCTGATATCCACCAGCACTTCAAAACGCTCGCCCATTAATAACGGCAGTTCGGTGACTTTCACCGGCTCCGCCAGCAGGCCGCCATCGCTGGCGATCACATAAAGCGGGCGATTATCGCTGGCGGCGATATTCAGCGAACGCGCATTACAGCCATTCAACAAGCGCAGACGTAGCCAGCCTTTCGGCGCGGAATGCTGCGGATAGATAGCGCCATTGGTCAGCAGCGTATCGCCAAACCAGCCGACGGCGGCGGTCATAATATCCAGTTGATAATCAATCTGGCCATCGGCGGAGAAGCGTTTGTCCTGAATGATCACCGGCACATCGTCGATGCCCCACTGTTTCGGCAGGCGCAATTTGCGAATCTCGTCATCTTCAATCAGCACCAGTCCGGCAAGGCCCATCGCCACCTGGTGCCCGGTTTTGCCGTGTTTGTGCGGATGAATCCAGCAGGTCGCGGCGCGTTGCTGCGGCGTAAACGTCACCGTGCGGGTTCCGCCTGCGGGAATAATCCCCTGCGGGCCGCCGTCGACGATGCCCGGAATCTCCAGACCATGCCAGTGAAGCGTCGTGTCTTCGGCCAGTTGGTTATGGATATCAACGGTCACGCTTTTTCCTTTGTGAAGCTGTACCGCTGGCCCCAGCAAATTACCGTTGTAGCCCCAGGTTGTCGCGTTCTTACCGGCGAATGTGGACTGTCCGGCTTTAACAATTAACTGCATACGGTTGCTCGCATCTGCCGTTAACAGGTCAGGAATAGGCAACGCGGGACGTTCGGCGGCAAAAGCGGCGCGGCTCCACAGCGGCAGCGCTGATGCAACCCCCAGCGCCACTGAATATTTTAAGAAATCACGGCGTAACATAATCATTTCCTTATAATGAACAGGCGGGTGTCTAAGCTTAGACCCTGCCCTAACGGGAAGGTCAAGCCAGCAATACGTCTTTACCGTTCCTGACAGCAATACAACAAGAATGAAAACGCCGCGGCCAATTCTAATAATAAAAGTCGTCGCTACGTTCTCAGTATGCTAACGTTGACTTTCCCTGATGCCGTGGTAGAAGCAATGAAGACGTTTTTCAGACCCGTGTTGTTTGGCAGCCTGATGGCCTTATGCGCAAATAGCTATGCGCTTACTGAATCCGAAGCTGAAGATATGGCCGATTTAACGGCGGTTTTCGTTTTTCTGAAAAATGACTGTGGTTACCAAAATTTACCCAACAGTCAGATTCGCCGTGCGCTGGTCTTTTTTGCCCAGCAAAATCAGTGGGACCTGAGTAACTACGACACCTTCGATATGAAATCGTTGGGCGAAGACAGCTACCGCGATCTTAGCGGCATCGGTATTCCGGTCGCTAAAAAATGCAAAGCTCTGGCCCGCGATTCTCTGAGCCTGTTAGCCTACGTTAAATAATCCTCCGCGATCCTATTGCTGAAATAATGACCGTGCATCCACGGTCATTGTTAGCTATGATGTTGCGCCCTTTTTTTACGGGTGTTAACAATGGAGGTATCAGCCAATGGCCGAAAATACGATGTGGCATGAAACGCTACACGACCAGTTTGGTCAGTACTTTGCCGTAGACAACGTTCTGTATCATGAAAAAACCGATCACCAGGATTTAATCATCTTTGAAAACGCCGCTTTTGGCCGCGTGATGGCGCTGGACGGCGTGGTACAGACCACCGAACGCGACGAGTTTATTTATCATGAAATGATGACCCACGTCCCGCTGCTGGCGCACGGTCATGCGAAACACGTTCTGATTATCGGCGGCGGCGACGGCGCAATGCTACGTGAAGTTACCCGGCATAAAAATGTCGAAACCATCACCATGGTAGAGATAGACGCTGGCGTAGTCTCGTTTTGCCGCCAGTATTTACCCAACCACAATGCCGGCAGCTACGACGATCCGCGCTTTACGCTGGTAATCGACGACGGCGTGAATTTCGTCAATCAGACCCATCAGACCTTTGATGTGATCATTTCCGACTGTACCGATCCGATCGGCCCCGGCGAAAGCCTGTTTACCTCCGCCTTTTATGAAGGCTGTAAGCGTTGCCTGAATCCGGGCGGCATTTTTGTCGCCCAGAACGGCGTGTGCTTCCTGCAACAGGATGAAGCGCTCGACAGCCACCGCAAGCTGAGTCATTACTTCAGCGATGTCGGCTTCTACCAGGCGGCGATTCCGACCTATTACGGCGGCATTATGACCTTCGCCTGGGCGACGGACAACGACGCTCTTCGTCACCTGTCGAGCGAAATTATTCAGGCGCGTTTTCATGTCGCCGGCCTCAAATGTCGCTATTACAACCCGGCTATTCATGCCGCTGCATTTGCGCTACCGCAATATCTACATGACGCACTGTCCGCACAGTGACGTTAAGGAGGTGATAAAAATTGAAAAAGCTGAAACTGCATGGCTTTAACAATCTGACGAAAAGCCTGAGTTTTTGTATTTACGATATCTGCTACGCCAAAACCGCAGAAGAGCGCGATGGTTATATCGCCTATATCGATGAACTCTATAACGCCAACCGACTGACCGAGATCCTGTCGGAGACCTGCTCCATTATCGGCGCGAACATCCTGAACATCGCCCGTCAGGATTATGAACCGCAGGGCGCCAGCGTCACGATTCTGGTGAGCGAAGAGCCGATCGACCCGAAACTTATCGACCAAACCGAACATCCCGGCCCGCTGCCGGAAACCGTGGTGGCGCACCTCGATAAGAGTCATATCTGTATGCATACCTATCCGGAAAGCCATCCGGAAGGCGGGCTATGCACCTTTCGCGCCGACATCGAAGTGTCAACCTGCGGGGTGATTTCACCGCTAAAAGCGCTCAATTACCTGATCCACCAGCTAGAGTCCGATATTGTCACCATCGATTACCGCGTGCGCGGCTTTACGCGCGACGTCAACGGTATGAAGCACTTTATCGATCATGAGATTAATTCTATTCAGAATTTTATGTCGGAAGATATGAAGTCGCTGTATGACATGGTGGATGTAAACGTGTATCAGGAAAATATTTTCCATACCAAGATGCTGCTTAAGGAGTTCGATCTTAAGCACTACATGTTTCACACCAAACCGGAAGATCTCACTGAAACCGAACGCCAGGAGATCACCGCCGCGCTGTGGAAAGAGATGCGCGAGATTTACTACGGCCGCAATATTTCTGCGGTCTGATTCACCACTGGCAGCGCCTGACGGCGCTGTCACTCCGGCTGCACCAGCGTTAGCGCAAAAGCGCGCCCTTTCAGTTCAACCTGCGCTGACGGCGGCAGATTGACGTCGGTAATCACATCATTAAAGCGCTCAAGCGGCACCACATTAAAGAGCGAATGCGCGCCATACTTACTGCTGTCCGCCAGCAACACTTTGCGCTGCGCATTAGCAATAATCTCCTGTTTAAGCCCGGCCTTATCTTCCGTTGGGGTCGTCACGCCCGTTTTTACCCCCCATGAATTACAGCTCATAAACGCGATGTTCGGATACACGCTACGCAACAGCTTACGCCCATGCTCACCGATACAGGACTGACTGCTGTCATCGATACGACCGCCGACAATCGTCACTTCAATTTGCCGGAACTCAGCTAAAAACAGCGCAATATGCAGATCGACGGTGATGACCCGCAGCGGAAGATGGGTTAAGCATTTCGCCAGCTCCATCATTGTCGTACCGGCATCCAGCACGACGGCATCGCCAGCATTCACCAGCGATGCGGCAACGCGTGCGATCGCCCGTTTTTCAGCGGGCGATCGCAGTTGTTTTTCATTGGTGGTAGGCTGGGCGGGTTCAAAACGCCGCAGCGCCACGCCGCCATGACTACGGCTGATCACGCCCTGCTCATCCAGCTTGATCAAATCGCGACGGATAGTGGCTGGCGATGCGTCAACCGCCTCAACCAGCTGTTCTACCGTAACCAGCGTATGGTTTTTCAGATACGCCACAATGAGATCCAGACGGTGTTGTCCTTTCATAACAGGGAATTATGCCAGTTGCATTGCCAGTTTGATCGATACGGCCATGCTCTCAGATTTTGCTTTTCCCGTCCAGGCGATATCAAATGCGGTGCCATGATCGGCAGAAGTCCGGATAAACGGCAGCCCTGCGGTGATATTCACGCCATCATAAAAGCCAAGCAATTTCAACGGGATATGCCCCTGATCATGATACATCGCCACCACCATATCATACTGTCCCTCATAAGCCTGGAGAAATACAGTATCCGGCGGGCACGGCCCATAAACGTCCATACCTTTTGCGCGGGCATCGGTAATGGCTGGCGTCAGGATACGCGTCTCTTCATCGCCAAACAGGCCATTCTCGCCCGCATGAGGATTCACGCCTGCCACGGCGATACGCGGTTTAACGTAACCCACACGCTTGAGGAAAGTATCAGCAATACCAATCACCGTGTCGACACGCGCGGTACTTAACGTATCAAGGAATTTACGCAGCGCGATATGCGTTGAAACGTGAATTACTTTTAGTTTATCGGTGTAAAGTACCATCGCGTAATCACGGCTATGGGTCAGGGTCGCGAGCAGCTCGGTATGGCCCGGATAGTTGTGCCCCGCCAGGTGCAGCGCCTCTTTATTTAGCGGCGCGGTAGCGATAGCCTGTACATCGCCCCGTAACGCTAACTCGGTGGCGCGCTTCACGCAGCGATACGCTAAATCCCCCGCCTGCGCCTGAACTTTCCCGGCCTCCAGCGCCTCCGGCTGCGCCAGCGGCTCATCAATCACATGAATGATGCCGGGCGCAAAACGCGCTTCGGCGACCCGTTCAATGGCCCGTAACTCGACGTTCGGCGTGATGCCCTTCGCCTGTAAACGTTTCAACGTTGCGAGGCATCCAATAACCACCAGCGGCGCGCCGTTGAGACCGTCTTCGCTTAGCGCTTTAACAATAATTTCCGGCCCAATGCCCGCTGGATCGCCCATGGTAATGGCAACGGTTTTAGTCTCCACAATACATCTCCTCAATATAATAAAGCGCGTCACACAACGTACTGTCTGAACCGAATCCACCCGCTTTGGTAATGACCGGCAGATCGTCAATTTCGCTGTTTACAAACGTTCCACAGGGAATACAGGGCGCCACCTCGCTCTGAATGCGATAACCTTCAGCGCCAAGCGCGCCGGCGACGGCGGTAGCGATATCGCCGCCGGTCAGAAACAGCCCACCAATCCGCGCCTGCTCGATAATGTTTAACGTGACGACGCCAAGCCGCTGGCTCAGTCGCTCGCCCAATTGCTGACGGCTCATCGCGGATTTTTCGCACAGCGCGTCGATTAACTGTCGATCTTCTGCGCGACGGCTGGTGCGTAAAATCGTATGTCGATGCTGACTTAACAGCGCGCAGGCCTGCTCTACGACAGACGCGATTTCCTGTTCCGCGCTATCCGACACCATGCGCGCGGCATCGATATCCACGACCTCCGCACGTCCCCGGCACAGCGCATTATCCACCTGACGTCGCGTGGCTTCGCTCATCGAACCGGCCACCACCAGCACCGGCAGCCGCTGCCGGTCTTGCATAAAAAGTTCAACCGGCAACGCATTCGCCAGACCAGCTGCGCCGACGAGCAGCGGCATCGACGGTTGTTCGCACGCCGCTTGCGCAATCAACGTCAGGTCCCGCTCTTCTACCGCATCCACGACGATAATCCCTTCGCCCTCAGCCGCATAAGCCGTAAGTAAGGCGCTTAACCCACCGCGTCGAACATCCTGCAAAAAGACTTCATACACAGGGATCTCACTTTGCAACGCCACTATCTCGGCAATACGGGAAGAGACAATGGGCGTTTTCGGATCGCTGGCAAATTCGGTTTCCAGTAGCGGGACGCCATTAACCAGACATTTTCCTTCAAGCGTCGTGCGTCCGGCCGCAGGGATCGCCGCGGCGATAACGGCCAGTTTTCGCTGACTGGCGCGCATGGCCGCCGTCACTTCGGCACCGATATTACCGCGAAATGTGGAGTCGATTTTTTTGTACACCAGCGGCGCTGGCGATGTCTCACACCACGGGGAAAGCGCGGCATAAACGGCAGATGCCGCCTGATCTGCGGGCATCGCCCGGCTTTCGGTGTTAATGACTAACACATCGGCGCGGCGGGACGGTTTTTGCGACGCGCTCAACATGACTTCCGTTCTCGCCCCCTTCTTCGCCAACTGGACGCCGGTATCATTCGATCCGGTAAAATCATCGGCGATAACCATCATTTTCATGCGTTTTTCTCCAAAGAAGCCTGACGCGCCTGTTTTTTCGCAACCCAGGAGGTCAACACTGGCGTCAGGATTGCCGTGGTGATCACCGAGGCGGCAATCAGCGGAGCGGCAGCAGCGGCCACCTCGGCGAGCGAAGGGTCGGCCTGCGCAATAGCCAGCGGCGTCGCAACGGCATTACCCGCGGTGCTGGAGGCCGCCGCCCCGGCAATGCCAGTTCCGCCAACCAGACGATCTGCACGGATATTAAAGAAACCGCCAACGAACGTTGTCAGCACGCCGAGCAGAATTCCGGCAAGTCCACCTTGCAGTAACATTTCCAGGTTGATGCCCGCCCCCAGCGCAAAAGCAAAGAAAGGAATGAGCAGCGGGCCGCCTTTGGTCAAAAAATCGCGCATATGAGGATCAAGATTGCCGAGGATCATGCCGACAACCAGCGGAACCAGCACCGCCACCAGCGCCATAATGGGAATGTTCGCCATCCCTGCCGCGCCCAGCGCAATCATCGTAAAGAAAGGGCCATCATTAAGAGACAAAATAGAGATAGCGCCGACGTCGCGCTCATTGCCGAATTCGCCTACCAACGCAGCATAAAGTCCGCCATTCGAATTGCTCATCGCCGCGATAATCGCCACGCCGCTCAGGCCAAAAATACCCTCCGCGCCGAAAAGATGCTCCACGCCCAGGCCAATCCCGATGGCGACAAGCAACTTAGTGAGCGTAATCGTCCCGCCCTGCAATAACGCCTGGGGCGCGGCTTTCACACTGATACCGGCTCCCATACACAGCAGAAAAGCGCCAATCAGCGGTGCCGCGCCGTTTTTAAATAAGGCGGTGGTAAAACCGCCAATCTCAAGCGCCTGCGGGGCGAAGGTGTTAATGACTGCGCCAATAACGAGCGGTACGACCATCATGCCGCCGGGTACGCGCTCTATTGCTTTTTTGATGTTCATGGTCTTACCGCCTGTTGCTTGTTGTGATTTAATAAAATCATAACGATTATATTCAATCAAATTAAGATCACAAACGCGTCAGATCACAGTTTTAAAATGATTAATTAAAATCAAAAAATCATTCTGCTATAAAAAAGCCGGGATACTCCCGGCTGGAATGCGTGGTGATTTCGTTTCCACTACCGCCCCAACTGTCCGTCGACTGGCATTGCGGGACAATAACGAAGAGAGAGTCAGGCTTTACTGACGAATTCCCGATACGCGGCGACGACCCGTAGAAAATCCTCCATGCCGCACAGGGATAAACTCTCTTCATCGTAATAACTCATCCCCTCTTCCATCTCATCGCCGGAAAAATCCAGCTGATTGGCGCGAATCATCACCTCTTCGCCGTCCATCCAGATCGTGTATTCATGCCCTGCTCGTTGCCAGGAGCGTTCGCTGCCTTTGACCGTACGCGCGGCTTGTTCTACTTCATCCAGTAGCGATAGGTTGTCTTTAACCTCTTCATTAAACCAGTGACCGACCACCTCGTGGCCCATCGACATTCGTACCTTTACCCCTCCGGTAACGTCGCGCAGAAATTCGTAATCCATAATTGTTTTCCTCTGCAAAGCCCTTACAGTCATTATCGCAGCAGCGGAGAAGAAAAAAAGCGGGAACAGCAGGCGGAATGGAAATAAAAATCCACCGCAGTTGCGATGGGTGTTGTAGGCCCGGTAAGCGTAGCCGCCACCGGGCAATAAGAAGCGTAGGCATGGTAAGCCTGACGCCGTCAGGCAAATTACACCGCAGTCTGGAAAATCACGCCATCTGCTTTCTCAGTGTACTGAGAGAGCTGGTCGAAGTTCAGGTAACGGTAGGTATCCACCGCCGTCTTATCCACCTGCGCCACAAAGGTCTGGTACTCTTCCGGCGTTGGCAGTTTGCCGATCAGCGCCGCCACCGCCGCCAGCTCCGCAGAGGCCAGGTAGACGTTCGCCCCGGTACCTAAACGGTTCGGGAAGTTACGGGTAGAGGTAGAGACCACCGTCGCACCGTCGGCCACACGCGCCTGGTTCCCCATACACAGGGAACAGCCAGGGATTTCGATGCGCGCACCGCTCTTACCGAACACGCTGTAGTAGCCTTCTTCGGTCAATTGCGCGGCGTCCATACGGGTTGGCGGCGCTACCCACAGGCGGGTCGGCAACTGGCCTTTGTGATTATCCAGCAGCTTACCGGCGGCGCGGAAGTGGCCGATGTTGGTCATGCAGGAACCGATGAACACTTCGTCGATCTTCTCGCCCTGCACGTCAGACAGCAGACGCGCGTCGTCCGGATCGTTCGGCGCACACAGGATTGGCTCTTTGATATCCGCCAGATCGATGTCGATCACCGCCGCGTACTCTGCGTCGGCATCGGCTTCCAGCAGCTGCGGATCCGCCAGCCATTTTTCCATACCCTGGATACGACGTTCCAGCGTACGACGGTCGCCGTAGCCTTCCGCAATCATCCACTTCAGCAGGACGATGTTGGAGGTCAGGTATTCAACAATCGGCTCTTTGTTCAGCTTGATGGTACAACCGGCAGCGGAACGCTCGGCGGAAGCATCGGTCAGCTCAAACGCCTGCTCGACTTTCAGATCCGGCAGACCTTCGATTTCCAGGATGCGGCCAGAGAAGATGTTTTTCTTGCCTTTCTTCTCAACGGTCAGCAGGCCCTGTTTGATGGCGTACAGCGGGATGGCGTGTACCAGATCGCGCAGGGTGATGCCCGGCTGCATTTTGCCTTTGAAGCGCACCAGCACGGATTCCGGCATATCCAGCGGCATCACGCCGGTCGCGGCGGCAAACGCCACCAGGCCTGAGCCCGCCGGGAAGGAGATACCGATCGGGAAACGGGTATGGGAGTCACCGCCGGTACCGACGGTATCCGGCAGCAGCATACGGTTCAGCCAGGAGTGGATCACGCCGTCGCCCGGACGCAGAGAGACACCGCCGCGGTTCATAATGAAGTCTGGCAGCGTGTGGTGCGTGGTGACGTCAACCGGCTTCGGATAGGCTGCGGTGTGGCAGAAGGACTGCATCACCAGATCGGCGGAGAATCCCAGACAGGCCAGGTCTTTCAGCTCGTCGCGGGTCATCGGGCCGGTCGTATCCTGAGAACCGACGGAGGTCATTTTCGGTTCGCAGTACGCGCCCGGACGGATACCTTTCACACCACAGGCGCGACCGACCATTTTCTGTGCCAGCGAGAAGCCACGGCTGCTTTCCGCCACGTCTTTTGCCTGACGGAAAACGTCTGAGTGCGGCAGCCCCAGCGCTTCACGCGCTTTGGTGGTCAGGCCACGGCCGATAATCAGCGGAATACGACCACCGGCACGCACTTCGTCAATCAGCACGTCGGTTTTCAGTTCGAAGGTTGCCAGTAGCTCGCCGGTTTCATGATTGCGCACTTCGCCTTTGTACGGGTAAACGTCAATCACATCGCCCATATTCAGGTTAGAAACGTCAACTTCAATCGGCAGTGCGCCCGCATCTTCCATGGTGTTAAAGAAGATAGGCGCAATTTTGCCGCCAAGGCACAAACCGCCGCCGCGCTTATTCGGCACGTTCGGGATGTCATCGCCCATGAACCACAGCACGGAGTTGGTCGCGGATTTACGGGAAGAACCGGTGCCCACCACGTCACCCACGTAAGCCAGCGGGTAGCCTTTTTTCTGTAATGCTTCGATTTGTTTGATGGAGCCGACAACGCCTGGCTGATCCGGCTCAATGCCTTCACGGGCGTTTTTCAGCATCGCCTGCGCATGTAACGGGATATCCGGTCTCGACCACGCATCCGGCGCCGGAGAGAGATCGTCGGTATTCGTTTCGCCGGTCACTTTGAAAACGGTGACGGTGATTTTTTCCGCCAGCGGCGGACGGCTCAGGAACCATTCGGCGTCGGCCCAGGATTGCATCACCTGTTTGGCATATTCATTGCCCGCTTTGGCTTTCTCTTCTACGTCGTAGAAGTTATCGAACATCAGCAGGGTGTGAGACAGCGCTTTGGCAGCAATCGGCGCCAGTTTCGCATCGTCCAGCGCATCAATCAGCGGATGAATGTTGTAACCACCCTGCATGGTGCCCAGCAGTTCAATGGCTTTTTCTGGGGAGACCAGCGGGGAGGTGGTGTCGCCTTTCGCGACAGCAGCGAGAAAACCGGCTTTAACATAAGCGGCTTCATCTACGCCAGGAGGAACGCGGTTGATCAACAGGTCTAACAGGAATTCTTCTTCGCCCACAGGCGGGGTCTTCAGCAGCTCGACAAGCGCAGCCATTTGGGTTGCGTCCAAAGGTTTCGGCACAATCCCCTGGGCAGCACGCTCAGCTACGTGCTTACGGTATTCTTCTAGCACGACGATATCTCCTCGCTCTCATTGTCATAATGCGGCGCTTTTGTTGATGGGCGATTCTCTTCACGCTCCTGTGAGACAGTAGTTAGTAGGGTAAATGCCCGGTACCGCGTAAGGCACAATAACAGGATTTTCTTTAAGTGTTAATCTGTTTACAAAAAAGCAACATAAAAAAGTGGCTGAATCGTTAAGGATAGTCTAATGCTCTACTGAGACGGGAGCTGCAGCCATAAATGCTTACCTCATTTCGTGCTTTGATCGTCACGTAACGTTACCGATCCCAACATTAGCTAAAAATTAAACTATCGTCCCTTTATACTCACGCGAAACTGCACCCCGTCGGCGGCAGGCATAATGACCATAGCGATTCTCTGGAATCGGGAGAGATAAAATGACGTTGCCCTTTAAACCCCATCTCATTGCCCTTGTGTGCAGTGCCGGGTTATTTGCCGCTTCGGGCGTACTGTATGTTAAAAGCCGCGCTCCCGAAGCGCCCGCGCAGGCGGCGGCTCCCGTCCCTGAGCAAACGCAGACCGCTGTGCCCGCGCCTGTCGCGAAAACGACCTTTACCACTGCGCAAATCGATCAATGGGTCGCGCCTGTCGCGCTTTATCCCGATGCCCTGCTTTCGCAGGTGCTCATGGCCTCCACCTACCCGGCGAACGTGGTTCAGGCCGTCCAGTGGTCGCGAGATAACCCCACGCTGCAGGGCGATGCCGCTATTCAGGCGGTGGCCAGCCAACCGTGGGACCCCAGCGTCAAATCGCTGGTCGCCTTTCCCCAGTTGATGGCGCTTATGGGCGAGAATCCGCAATGGGTGCAAAACCTGGGCGATGCGTTCTTAGCCCAGCCACAGGATGTGATGGATGCGGTGCAAAGGTTGCGTCTGCTCGCTCAACAAACCGGTTCGCTAAAATCAACGCCGCAGCAAACCGTCACCAGCGTGCCGAAGTCCAGCGCTTCTACCGCCGTCACGACGACAACCACCACCACATCCGCCACTACGCCAGCGACACCGTCGACCGTCATCAAAATTGAACCCGCGAATCCGCAGGTGGTGTACGTGCCGAACTATAACCCCACGACGGTGTATGGCACCTGGCCCAATACCGCTTATCCGCCGGTGTATTTACCGCCCCCTCCGGGGCAGCAGTTTGCCGATAGTTTTGTTAAAGGTTTTGGTTATAGTCTGGGCGTCGCCACCACCTATGCGTTGTTCAGCAGCATAGACTGGGATGACGACGATCATCACCACCATGACGACGACCATCATCATGATGATGATTACCATCATGGTGGTAACGGTTATCAACATAATGGCGATAATATCAACATCAATGTCAATAATTTCAACCGGATATCCGGGCAAAACCTGCCGGGCCAAACGATGGGCTGGCAGCATAATCCCGCCTGGCGCAATGGCGTCCCCTATCCGAATAATACCGTTGCGCAACGGTTCCATCCCACCAATGTTAGCGGCGGGTTAAGCGCAACGCAGCAAGCGCCAGTGTCTCGCGACAATCAGCGACAGGCGGCCATGACGCAATTCCAACAACGCAGCCATACGGCGAACGCTTCTTTGCCAGCGCCAGGCACCCGCGACGCCCAGCGTAAGGCGGCCTCACAACAATTAAATCAGATAGCCCAGCGTAATAATTACCGTGGCTATGACGGAACACAAAACAGCAGTCGTCGCGAGGCGGCGCAGCAGACACTGAATAAATCCACCACGCAGCAGCATCGTTCCGAGCTGAAGGCTAAAGCCCAGCAGCACCCTGTTTCACAACAGCAGAGAGACACCGCCCGCCAGCGTATTGAATCCTCTACGCCGCAGCAGCGTCAGGCATTTCGCCAGAATATGCACGCCAATGTGTTTAGCGGGAACGACAGTCGATCGCCGTCATGGCAATCGCAACAGCTACGCGGCCTGGAAAGCCGTCGCGGCAGTCACTTAAACACCGAGCAACGCGCCGCCGCGCGGGAACATTTTTCTGAACATCATGAATTTCATCGCCGTTAACCGGAGCAGATAATGAAAAAGGTTATGTTAAGCGCTCTGTTACTGTCGTTACCCTTGCTGGGCTACGCGCAGGAACGGTTCCCCTCCCCGGAAGCGGCCGCCAGCGCCTTCGCCGCGGCGGTAGCCGGAAAAAACGAAACGCAGCTTACCGCGCTACTGGGCGATGACTGGCGGCAATTTCTGCCGCCGGAAGGCGCCGATCCCGAGGCCGTGGCCCGCTTCAATCGTGACTGGCGCGAAGGCCATCGCATTGTACAAAAAGACAATACGGCGCACCTGAATGTCGGACGAGAAGACTGGCAGCTCCCGGTGCCCTTGGTGAAAGAGACTGGCGGCTGGCGCTTTGATATGGCGGCAGCCGGGAATGAGATCCTCACCCGTACTATTGGGCGAAATGAACTTTCTACCTTACAGGCCATGCATGCTTACGTTGATGCGCAGCAGGACTATTACTTACAAAACCATCGCTGGGCGCACAGGATAATCAGTAGCGAAGGCCAAAAAGATGGCCTGTACTGGCCAACCAAAGCAGGCGACGTCCCCAGTCCATTAGGCCCAAACTTTAGCCCCGCCGCGCCAGAAGAGGGCTATCACGGCTACCATTTCCGTATTATCAGCGATAACGACGGTCACGGCGCGGCGCTTCTGGCCTGGCCGATGCATTACGGCGAAACCGGGGTGATGAGTTTTATGGTCAACCAGGACGATCGTATTTATCAGGCGGATTTAGGCAAGGAGACGGAGAGTAAAGTTCAGGCTATCACGCGTTTTGCGCCAGACGCGCAGTGGCAGGTCGCCGAATAACCCGTAAGCGCCTGGCGTTATCGCCAGGCCATGATCATTAGCCCTGATGCGGCATTAATTCCGGGTGGCCTTGTACCGGCGGCTTGTTGCTGGTCAGCGCGGCTTCATCAGCCTGAATGCTGCCGGAATTGGCCGCCCATACGCCTTCATGCGTGTGGGTGATCTGCTGATGCTGCGCATTCAAATCCTCGCCCATTGCCGCAATATGCGTGCTTTCCGTACCGCCGCTGTTAGTCGCCCAGGGGATGACGGGATCGCTGGCAAATGCCATGCCGGAAATCAAGGTCGCAGTTAGCGCTGCTGTTGTCAGAAAAAGTTTCATATATCAAACCTCATAATTAGCTCGCTATTATTTTATAGCGTTACTAATTTCAGGGTGATGACAAAGTAAGGAGAGGTATTTCTTATGAAACAATTAGTTGGTCGAAAATGACAGACAAAGGCACTACCGACGGCATAAGCTTTGAAAAACGTACTGCTGCGGAAAAGATAAATTTTGCGGTTTCGTTATCCTTCGCCATCATTTGACACATTTGATTTGCCATGCATAAAAAAAGCGGCCGTAAAGCCGCTTTTCTGTACCGGGTAGCGCATTGCCACCTACAGAAGATTATTTCTTCTTCGCTTTCGGGTTCGGCAGGTCAGTAATGCTACCTTCGAAAATTTCCGCCGCCAGGCCCACGGACTCATGCAAAGTCGGGTGCGCATGAATGGTCAGCGCGATGTCTTCCGCGTCACAGCCCATTTCGATCGCCAGACCGATTTCACCCAGCAGCTCGCCGCCGTTGGTGCCGACAATCGCCCCGCCGATCACGCGGTGAGATTCTTTGTCGAAAATCAGTTTGGTCATACCGTCTGCGCAGTCAGAAGCGATAGCGCGGCCAGAAGCTGCCCACGGGAAGGTGGCGGTTTCATAGCTGATGCCTTTTTCTTTCGCTTCTTTCTCGGTCAGGCCAACCCATGCCACTTCTGGCTCGGTGTACGCGATAGACGGGATAACTTTCGGATCGAAGTAGTGTTTCTTCCCGGCGATAACTTCAGCGGCAACGTGACCTTCGTGAACGCCTTTGTGCGCCAGCATCGGCTGACCGACGATATCGCCGATAGCAAAGATGTGCGGCACGTTGGTGCGCAGCTGTTTGTCGACGCGGATAAAGCCACGGTCGTCAACTTCCACGCCAGCTTTGCCTGCGTCGAGGTTTTTACCGTTCGGCACACGACCAATCGCCACCAGAACCGCATCATAACGCTGCGCTTCAGCCGGGGCTTTTTTGCCTTCCATCGAAACGTAGATACCGTCTTCTTTCGCTTCAACGGCAGTCACTTTGGTTTCCAGCATCAGGTTGAATTTCTTGCCGATGCGCTTGGTGAAGACTTTAACGATGTCTTTATCAGCCGCCGGGATAACCTGGTCGAACATTTCAACCACGTCAATCTCTGAACCCAGCGCGTGGTATACGGTGCCCATTTCCAGACCGATGATACCGCCGCCCATGACCAGCATACGCTTCGGCACTTCTTTCAGTTCCAGAGCGTCGGTAGAATCCCATACGCGCGGGTCTTCATGCGGAATAAACGGTAATTGGATCGGACGAGAACCTGCCGCGATGATCGCGTTGTCGAAGTTGATCACGGTTTTGCCGTTTTCGCCTTCAACTTCCAGGGTGTTCGCCCCGGTGAATTTACCCAGACCGTTGACCACTTTCACTTTACGGCCTTTGGCCATACCCGCCAGACCGCCGGTCAGCTGCGTGATCACTTTCTCTTTCCAGGTACGAATCTTGTCGATATCGGTTTTCGGCTCACCGAAAACGATACCGTGTTCAGCCAGCGCTTTGGCTTCTTCGATAACTTTTGCTACGTGCAGCAGCGCTTTAGAAGGGATACAGCCGACGTTCAGACAAACACCGCCAAGAGTGCTGTAGCGTTCTACAATTACGGTTTCCAGACCTAAATCAGCGCAACGGAAAGCGGCAGAATAGCCTGCCGGGCCCGCCCCAAGTACCACGACCTGAGTTTTGATTTCAGTACTCATCATGACCTCTTTATTTGTATCCGGCGGTCCGGGGTACTTGATCGCCCATCATCCACCGGGTCGTTCTATCCGCCCGTATCTTACAAAATTGTTAACAATTTTGAAACAACAAACGGATCACGAATTATCGCTTTCGCTAATAACCTCACAAAACACATGAGATTATCAAAAAAAAACCGGCCGTCGGGCCGGCTTTTTCGCTTACATCACCAGACGGCGAATGTCAGACAACATATTGTTGATAATGGTAATGAAACGCGCCCCATCAGCACCATCGATCACACGGTGGTCGAAGGAAAGAGAGATAGGCATCATCAGACGCGGCACAAACTCTTTCCCATTCCACACCGGTTCCATCGCCGACTTAGAAACGCCGAGGATAGCCACTTCCGGCGCGTTAACAATCGGTGCGAAGTGGGTAGTTCCCAGGCCGCCGATGCTGGAGATAGTGAAGCAACCACCCTGCATTTCGCCAGCGGTCAGCTTACCATCACGCGCTTTTTTGGAGATGGTGGTCAGTTCGCGAGACAGCTCGGTCACGCTCTTCTTATTCACGTCTTTAAAGACCGGAACCACCAGGCCATTCGGGGTATCAACCGCCACGCCGATGTTGATGTATTTTTTCAGGGTCAGACGCTGACCGTCTTCGGACAGAGAGCTGTTGAAGCGCGGCATTTGTTCCAGAGCAGCGGCAACCGCTTTCATGATGAAGACCACCGGCGTGTATTTCACATCCAGTTTGCGCTTCTCAGCTTCGGCGTTCTGCTGTTTACGGAACGCTTCCAGATCGGTGATATCGGTCTTGTCAAAGTGAGTAACGTGCGGGATCATCACCCAGTTACGGCTCAGGTTCGCACCAGAGATTTTCTGGATACGGCCCAGTTCGACTTCTTCAACTTCACCAAACTTGCTGAAGTCCACTTTCGGCCACGGCAGCATACCTGGGATACCGCCGCCAGTTGCTGCCGGAGCCGCTTCTGCACGTTTGATAGCATCTTTCACGTAAGCCTGAACGTCTTCGCGCAGAATACGGCCTTTACGACCGGTGCCTTTCACTTTCGCCAGGTTGACGCCAAACTCGCGCGCCAGGCGGCGAATCAGCGGAGTAGCGTGAACGTAAGCGTCGTTTTCAGCGAACTCAGATTTACCTTCCGCTTTGGCAGCCGGAGCCGCTGGCTTCTCAGCTTTCGCCGCCGGAGTCGGTGCCGCCGCTTCCTGTTTAGCCGGAGCGGCCGCAGGCGCTGCGCCTTCTACTTCGAAGACCATAATCAGAGAACCGGTTTTCACTTTATCGCCGGTGCTGATTTTGATTTCTTTCACGGTGCCCGCGAACGGCGCAGGCACTTCCATGGAGGCTTTGTCGCCTTCCACGGTGATCAGCGACTGTTCAGCGTCTACTTTATCGCCGACTTTGACCATCACTTCGGTGACTTCAACTTCGTCGCCGCCGATATCCGGTACGTTAACGTCTTTCGCGCCCGTCGCTGCTGCTGGAGCAGCCGCAGCCGGAGCGGCTTCCGCTTTCGCTGGTGCTGCTGCGCCTGCTTCACCCGCCACTTCGAAGACCATAATCAGAGAGCCGGTAGACACTTTGTCGCCGGTGTTCACTTTGATCTCTTTCACGGTACCCGCGAACGGCGCCGGCACTTCCATAGAGGCCTTGTCGCCTTCGACGGTGATCAGCGACTGTTCAGCTTCAACGGTGTCGCCCACTTTCACCATCACTTCAGTCACTTCAACTTCGTCACTGCCGATATCCGGAACGTGAACGTCTTTCGCCGCTGCCGCAGCAGGTGCTGCTGCCGGAGCCGCTTCTTTCTTCTCTTCTGCCTTAGCAGGTGCAGCGTCAGCTGCACCGTCGGCGGAATCGAAAATCATGATAAGTGCACCGGTCTCGGTTTTGTCGCCGACAGAGACTTTGATCTCTTTCACGACGCCAGCCTGCGGAGACGGGACTTCCATAGAGGCTTTGTCGCCTTCTACGGTGATCAGCGACTGTTCAGCTTCCACTTTGTCGCCCACTTTGACCAGAATCTCGGTGATTTCAACTTCATCTGACCCGATGTCCGGTACTTTGATTTCGATAGCCATTATTCTTTTACCTCTTACGCCAGACGCGGGTTAACTTTATCTGCATCGATGTTGAATTTGGTAATCGCATCCGCTACCACTTTCTTGTCGATTTCGCCACGTTTAGCCAGTTCGCCCAGTGCCGCTACCACCACGTAGGAAGCATCAACTTCGAAGTGGTGACGCAGGTTTTCACGGCTGTCAGAGCGGCCAAAGCCGTCGGTACCCAGTACGCGGTAATCATCAGCCGGTACATAAGTACGAACCTGCTCGGCGAACAGTTTCATATAGTCAGTAGATGCCACAGCCGGAGCGTCGTTCATCACCTGAGCGATGTACGGTACGCGCGGGGTTTCCAGCGGGTGCAGCATGTTCCAGCGCTCACAATCCTGACCATCACGCGCCAGTTCGGTGAAGGAGGTTACGCTGTACACGTCAGAACCTACGCCGTAGTCTTTCGCCAGAATCTGTGCCGCTTCACGCACGTGACGCAGGATAGAACCGGAGCCCAGCAACTGAACTTTACCTTTGCTACCTTCGAGGGTTTCGAGTTTGTAGATACCTTTACGGATACCTTCCTCGGCACCTGCTGGCATTGCCGGCATGTGGTAGTTTTCGTTCAGGGTGGTGATGTAGTAGTAAACGTTCTCTTGTTTCTCACCGTACATACGCTCCAGACCATCATGCATGATGACAGCCACTTCGTAAGCGTAAGCCGGGTCGTAAGAGATACAGTTCGGGATAGTCAGCGACTGAATGTGGCTGTGACCATCTTCGTGCTGCAGACCTTCGCCGTTCAGCGTCGTACGACCGGAAGTCCCGCCGATCAGGAAGCCGCGAGCCTGCTGGTCGCCAGCCTGCCAGCACAGGTCGCCGATACGCTGGAACCCGAACATGGAGTAGTAAATATAGAACGGGATCATCGGCAGATCGTTGGTGCTGTAAGAGGTCGCCGCAGCCAGCCAGGATGCGCCTGCGCCCAGCTCGTTGATCCCTTCCTGCAGAATCTGGCCTTTCTCGTCTTCTTTGTAGTATGCCACCTGCTCACGGTCCTGCGGGGTGTACTGCTGGCCGTTCGGGCTGTAGATACCAATCTGACGGAACAGACCTTCCATACCGAAAGTACGCGCTTCGTCGGCGATGATCGGCACCAGGCGATCTTTGATCGACTTGTTCTTCAGCATCACGTTCAGGGCACGAACGAAAGCGATCGTGGTGGAAATCTCTTTGCTTTGCTCTTCCAGCAGCGCGCCAAAATCTTCCAGGGTCGGCAGCTCTAACTTCTCGGTGAAGTTCGGCTGACGGCTTGGCAGGTAGCCGTGCAGCGCCTGACGGCGTTCATGCAGGTATTTGTGTTCTTCAGAACCTTCCGGGAAGGTAACGTACGGCAGTTTTTCGAGATCAGCATCGGCAACCGGCACGTTGAAACGATCGCGGACGTAACGCACGCCGTCCATGTTCATTTTCTTAACCTGGTGAGCGATGTTTTTACCTTCCGCGGTGTCACCCATGCCGTAACCTTTAATGGTATGGGCCAGGATTACCGTCGCTTTGCCTTTGGTTTCCTGCGCTTTTTTCAGTGCCGCGTAGACTTTCTTCGGATCGTGACCACCGCGGTTCAGCGCCCAAATCTGCTCATCGGTCCAGTCAGCCACCAGCGCGGCGGTTTCCGGGTATTTACCGAAGAAGTGCTCACGCACGTAAGCGCCGTCTTTGGATTTGAAGGTCTGGTAGTCGCCGTCAACGGTTTCGTTCATCAGCTGGATCAGTTTACCGCTGGTGTCTTTACGCAGCAGTTCATCCCAACGACCGCCCCACATGACTTTGATAACGTTCCAGCCAGCACCTGCAAAGATGCCTTCCAGTTCGTTAACAATCTTGCCGTTACCGGTGACCGGGCCGTCAAGACGCTGCAGGTTACAGTTGATAACAAAGACCAGGTTGTCCAGTTTTTCACGGGTGGCGATGGTGATAGCGCCTTTGGATTCCGGCTCATCCATCTCGCCGTCGCCCAGGAAGGCGTAAACGGTCTGTTTAGAGGTATCTTTCAGGCCACGGTGTTCCAGATATTTCAGGAATTTAGCCTGGTAGATAGCACCGATTGGGCCCAGACCCATAGATACGGTCGGGAACTGCCAGAATTCCGGCATCAGTTTCGGGTGCGGATAGGAAGAGAGGCCATTGCCATGCACTTCCTGACGGAAGTTATCCATCTGTTCCTGGGTCAGACGACCTTCCAGGAACGCGCGAGCGTAGATGCCCGGAGAGATGTGGCCCTGGAAGTACACCAGGTCGCCGCCATCCTGTTCGTTGCGCGCACGGAAGAAATGGTTGAAACAGACATCATAGATCGTGGCGGAAGACTGGAAGGACGCCATGTGGCCGCCCAACTCAAGGTCTTTTTTAGACGCGCGCAGCACGGTCATGATGGCGTTCCAGCGGATAGCAGAACGAATGCGACGTTCCAGCTCCAGATTGCCCGGGTATTCCGGTTCGTCTTCAACGGCAATAGTGTTGATGTAATTACTGGCCCCTGCGCCTGCCGCGACTTTCACGCCGCCTTTGCGAGCTTCAGAAAGCAGTTGGTCAATCAGATACTGAGCGCGCTCAACACCTTCTTCACGGATGACCGATTCGATCGCCTGTAGCCAGTCGCGAGTTTCGATCGGATCCACGTCATTTGGGAAACGTTCTGACATGGGGGTATTCCTTATCTATCTAATACGTTGAGTTATCTGGAACCTGTCCCATTAAACTTTCGTCAGAAAGCTTAATAAGACAGGTTCTGCGTTTATTGCCTGGCCCATAAGGTGTAATTGTTGCAGCCAGTTTGGTCACGGACAGCGCGGAACAACCGGAACGTACACGTAGTACGTGAGGATTGTGAGCACTGCCCAGGACCAAAATGGCAAATAAAATAGCCTTATGGGCCTGGCATTTAGTTGCCGCGCACATTTTTGCGCTTTATTCACAACATCTTCTGGTTAACGTTCTGCCAGAAAAAACTAATTCTTGCGCTGTTCCAGACGGCGTAAAGCGCGTTCACGACGGCTCTCCTCACGGCTTCTGTCCAGCATAATCTCTTCGATAAACGCCAGATGGCGGTGTGACGCTTCACGCGCTTCTTCTGGTTTTCCGGCCATAATGGCTTCAAATATACGGGTGCGATGCGTACTCACCAGCGGCAGCATCTCCCGACGCGCATACAGCAATTCGAAGTTCTGCCGCACGTTTTGCGCCAGCATCGGCTCCATACACCTTAGCAGATGAAGCAATACCACGTTGTGCGCCGCTTCGGTGACGGCGATTTGATACTGGAGCACGGCTTCGGACTCGGCATCCAGATCGCCGGACTCTTGCGCCAGCTCAATAGCGTGGTGCAGCTCGCGAATACGGTCTTTATCTTCGTCGGTGCTGCGCAGCGCCGCGTAATAAGCCGCAATGCCTTCCAGCGCATGGCGCGTTTCGAGCAGGTCAAACTGGGATTCAGGGTGATCGGAGAGCAGTTCCACCAGCGGGTCGCTAAAGCTCTGCCACAGGCTGCTCTGCACGAAGGTTCCGCCGCCCTGGCGACGAAGCAACAATCCCTTCGCTTCGAGACGTTGAATCGCCTCGCGCAAGGAGGGACGGGAGACGTCGAACTGTTTTGCCAGTTCACGTTCCGGTGGGAGTTTTTCTCCGGGACGCAATGTTCCCTCAAGGATTAAAAACTCCAGCTGCTGCTCGATCACATCGGAGAGTTTTGGTTGGCGGATTTTGCTGTAGGCCATGATTTCCTGTCTTAAGCCATTTGCCCGGAGTCAATTGGTCTTACCAATTTCATGTCTGTGACGCTAAAGTAACAAAGTATTCACCTTCTGTCCATACAGGTTTTGATTGAAATCAGTAAAGGAGGCGCATTTTAACAATTTTACAGAAATCATGTTTCAAAACTGTAACTGTGCACAAATGTTAAATTTACCCACCAGGAGGTAGATTTAACGTATTTGAAACGATAAAAAATCTCATCTGAACCGATTCAACAGCAGATTAAATGCGTTTTTATGCATAAATAATGAATAAAAACAAATCAACCTTTGTAAGGGAAAATAAAAGGAGGTATTTACAAGTGCTTTCTTTTTACGCAACTCGTCATCACCCCTGCACAAAGCAGGTGCATTCGCGGTCACATACCATTATTCTGATCAAGACGAAATAGTTGAAGTGACATTTAAAAAAACGAATCTGTAAATAAATCAATACAAAAAGCGGAATTGCAAACTTACACACGCACTACTGCATCGTTCAAAATAAGCGCGTTATAAATAAACCGCGCCCGATACACGAGGTTTTATGATGGACAGTCAGCAGCACGGCGAGCAGCTCAAGCGCGGCCTGAAAAACCGCCATATTCAGCTTATCGCATTGGGCGGCGCGATAGGGACAGGCTTGTTCCTGGGAAGCGCCTCCGTTATTCAGTCGGCGGGGCCAGGAATTATCCTGGGCTATGCGGTTGCAGGCTTTATTGCCTTTCTGATTATGCGCCAGCTGGGGGAGATGGTGGTTGAAGAACCGGTCGCCGGCTCTTTTAGCCACTTCGCCTATAAATACTGGGGCGGCTTTGCCGGATTCGCTTCCGGCTGGAACTACTGGGTACTGTACGTATTAGTTGCCATGGCGGAACTGACCGCAGTGGGTAAATATATCCAGTTCTGGTATCCGGAGATCCCCACCTGGGCTTCTGCGGCAGCCTTCTTTGTGATTATTAACGCCATCAACCTGACCAACGTTAAAGTGTTCGGTGAGATGGAGTTTTGGTTCGCCATTATTAAAGTGATCGCCGTCATCGCTATGATTCTGTTCGGCGCGTGGTTACTCTTCAGCGATACCGCTGGTCCGCAGGCAACCGTGCGCAACCTGTGGGAACAGGGCGGCTTTCTGCCGCATGGCTGGACCGGGCTGGTGATGATGATGGCCATTATTATGTTTTCGTTCGGCGGACTGGAGCTGGTAGGGATCACCGCCGCTGAAGCCGATAACCCGGAACAGAGCATCCCCAAAGCTACCAATCAGGTTATCTATCGCATCCTGATTTTTTATATCGGCTCGCTGGCGGTCCTGCTTTCGCTGCTGCCATGGACTCGCGTCACCGCCGATACCAGCCCGTTTGTCCTTATCTTCCATGAACTGGGCGATACGTTTGTCGCCAATGCGCTGAATATCGTGGTTCTCACCGCCGCGCTATCGGTTTATAACAGCTGCGTTTACTGCAACAGCCGTATGCTGTTCGGTCTGGCCCAGCAGGGAAATGCGCCGAAAGCGCTGCTGAACGTCGACAAACGCGGCGTGCCGGTGAGCTCCATTTTGGTTTCCGCCGTCGTGACGGCGTTGTGCGTGCTGCTCAACTACCTGGCCCCAGAGTCCGCATTCGGACTGCTGATGGCGCTGGTGGTCTCCGCGCTGGTCATTAACTGGGCGATGATTAGCCTTGCCCATATGATGTTCCGTCGCGCGAAACAGCAGCAGGGCGTGAACACCCGCTTCCCGGCCCTGTTTTATCCGTTCGGCAACGTTCTCTGTCTGCTGTTTATGGCGGCGGTATTGATCATTATGCTGATGACGCCAGGTATGGCGATCTCCGTGTGGCTGATTCCGGTATGGCTGCTCATCCTGGGCGTCGGCTACCTGTGTAAAGAAAAAACGGCAAAAACGGTGAAAGCCCACTGATCGTGGCATTACTTTTCCGCCCTCCCCGTCCGGGGAGGGTGTTATCTGCCTCACAGTTTCCCACGTATAACCATTTTATCCATATCAGCGGCGTGATCCTGCTACGCAAAAAAAAGCTCGCAGGCGAATAATTACCGCCATCATCTGATGGGGAGAAGTCTCAATGGATAAGGGCAGACTTTCGGTAAGAGAGAAAATCGGGTATGGCATGGGCGACGCCGGATGTAACATTATTTTTGGCGCTATCATGCTGTTTGTTAATTATTTTTATACGGATATTTTTGGTCTTGCCCCGGCGTTAGTCGGTGTTTTACTCCTTTCAGTACGCGTTATCGATGCCGTTACCGATCCGGTGATGGGCGCGCTTGCCGATCGTACCCAAAGTAAATATGGTCGTTTCCGCCCCTGGCTACTGTGGATTGCATTTCCCTACGCGCTGTTCAGCGTGCTGATGTTCACGACGCCGGACTGGGGCTATAACAGCAAAGTTGTCTATGCTTTCGTCACCTATTTTCTGCTTTCTGTGACCTACACCGCCATCAATATTCCCTATTGCTCACTGGGCGGCGTGATCACCAACGATCCAAAAGAGCGCGTGGCCTGTCAGGCTTATCGCTTCGTGTTAGTCGGCATCGCGACGCTGTTGCTATCGTTAACGCTATTGCCGATGGTGGACTGGTTTGGCGGCGGCGACAAAGCCAAAGGCTATCAGTTGGCGATGACCGTGCTGGCGATTATCGGCATGGGTATGTTTCTGTTCTGCTTTGCCAGCGTCCGCGAACGCGTTCGCCCTGCCGTTCCGACGCACGATGATATGAAGAATGATTTCAAAGACGTGTGGAAAAACGATCAATGGGTACGCATTCTGCTATTGACCTTATGTAACGTCTGCCCGGGGTTTATCCGTATGGCGGCGACCATGTATTACGTCACCTGGGTGATGGGACAAAGCACCCATTTCGCTACGCTTTTTATTAGCCTTGGCGTGGTCGGTATGATGTTCGGCAGTATGCTGGCAAAAGTCTTAACCGATCGCTGGTGTAAATTGAAGGTATTTTTCTGGACCAATATCGCGCTGGCGATTTTCTCCTGCGCGTTCTATTTCTTTGATCCGAAAGCTACCGTGATGATAGTGGCGCTCTACTTCCTGCTCAATATTCTGCATCAGATCCCTTCCCCGTTGCACTGGTCGCTGATGGCGGACGTCGATGATTACGGCGAATGGAAAACCGGAAAACGCATTACCGGTATTAGCTTCTCCGGTAATCTGTTCTTCCTGAAACTGGGCCTGGCGATTGCCGGGGCGATGGTCGGCTTTTTGCTCTCCTGGTACGGTTATGACGCCAGCGCCAAAGCGCAAAGCGCCTCGGCGATGAACGGTATTATGCTGTTGTTTACCGTTATCCCCGGCGTTGGCTATCTGATTACCGCAGGCGTGGTACGCCTGCTGAAAGTTGACCGTGAACTGATGAAAAAAATCCAGAACGATTTGGAAAAACGTCGCACTAATTACCGCGAATTGAGTGAGTTGCAGGAGCTCAACGCCGCTGAAAGCGTAAGGAAAGCCTGATGGCAAACTGGCCAAACCCGTTTATTGAACAACGTGCCGATCCGTTTATTTTACGCGACGGCAGCGATTACTACTTTATTGCCTCCGTACCGGAATATGACAGGCTGGAAATCCGCCGGGCTGATTCGCTGGAAGGGTTGCGCGCCGCCGACCCCGTTGTCGTCTGGCGCAAACCGGAAAGCAGCCCGATGAGCCAGCTCATCTGGGCACCGGAAATGCACCGCATCAACGGCAAGTGGTACATCTATTTTGCCGCTACCCATACTCAAGCGCTTGATAAGCTGGGAATGTTCCAGCACCGCATGTTTGCCCTGGAGTGCGCCGATGCCGACCCACTCACCGGCAAGTGGACGGAGAAAGGTCAAATTAAAACACCGTTTGATACCTTCGCCCTCGATGCCACCACTTTTTATCACCAGGGAAAGCAGTGGTATCTGTGGGCGCAAAAAGCGCCGGATATTGCCGGTAACTCAAATATTTATCTGGCTGAACTGGAAAACCCGTGGACGATTAAAGGCGAGCCGGTAAGACTCAGTAAGCCAGAGTACGACTGGGAGTGTCGGGGTTTTTGGGTTAACGAAGGTCCGGCCGTCGTGGTGCATGGCGACAAGCTGTTTATCAGCTATTCGGCCAGCGCCACCGATGAAAACTACTGTATGGGGTTACTGTGGATTAACGTAAACGACGATCCGCACGATCCGGCCAACTGGCATAAATCACCGCGACCGGTCTTTACCACCAGCTATGCAAATCGCCAGTATGGGCCGGGACACAACAGCTTTACGCAAACGCCGGAAGGTGAAGATGTACTGGTGTACCACGCGAGAAATTACACCGAAATTGAAGGCGATCCGTTGTACGATCCCAACCGCCATACGCGTCTGAAACGGGTGCGCTGGGACGAAAACGGGATGCCTGATTTTGGCGTGCCGCCAGCCGATACGATCTAAGCCGTTGCACTGCCCGGTGGAGCTAACGCTTACCGGGCCTACAGATTTTTCCATTGTAGGCAGCATAAGCGTTAGCGCCATCGGCACAACGCTACACTAATGCCCCATAAATGGTGAGCAACGCAATAATCACCACCACCACAAACGAGGCCTTCTTCGCCATCGACACCGCCGCTTTGGGGGTTTCTACTTTGTCAGTATGCGGTTCGCGCGCCAGTGAGAACTGCGCCAGACGTGTGAGCACCTGATATTGCGAAGTATGCAGATCCGCCAGCGAGGCAAACCAGGCCGGCAACGCTTTCTCGCCATGCCCCAGTAATGCATACACTACGCCCGCCAGACGTACCGGAATCCAGTCCAGCACATGAAGAATAGCGTCAATGCCGGATTGCAAACGTTGGTGTGGCGTCTGATAGCGCGCCAGCCAGGTCTGCCAGGCCCGTAAAAACGCATAGCCCACCAGCGTTACCGGCCCCCACGGACCGCCAACGATAAACCAAAATAGCGGTGCGAGGTAAAAACGGAAATTTATCCATAACAACGCATTTTGCAGCTCACGCAAAAATTCACGCTCATTACAATCCGGCGGCACGCCGTGAATCAGCGTAAGCTCGCTGGCCATCGCCTCGCAAGGATGCGGATCGTTACGGGACGCCGCTTTCAGCCAGGCGTGATAATGTACTCGCACTTTACCCGCGCCGATACACAGCACGCCCAGGAGAATCCACACCACCAGCGTCGGCACGTTAAATAGCAGCCCTTTTAACGCCTGGAGCAGTAGAAAAGTCACCACCATCGCGATTGCCGTCATTCCCATCGTGCGCAACATCGAAAAATGCGTAATCCGACGGAATAGCGCCTCCAGCCGATGATCGAGCTGCCAGTGCTCGCCCAGCTTAAACAGGCGCTCGACAATCAGCACCAGTAATGTCGTAAACAGCGTCATGTCATCTCCTTGTGCGACGAAAGGGCTACCAAAGCGCGAAAGCGCGGCCAGTCAAAGGCAGGGCCAGGGTCCGTTTTGCGGTCAGGCGCAATGTTGCAGTGTCCGGTCATATTGTCGGCGATCGCCGGATAGCAAGCGATAAGCGTGCGCGTCACGGCGGCTAGCTGCTGATACTGCGCATCGGTATAAGCCAGCGTATCCGTCCCCTCCAGCTCAATACCAATGGAGAAATCATTACAACGTTCCCGCCCCTGATAGTTTGATACGCCCGCATGCCACGCACGCTTATCAAAAGGCACATACTGGACGATTTCACCGTCGCGACGAATCAGACAATGGGCCGAAACACGAAGATGAGCGATTTCTGCAAAAAAAGGATGGGCGTCTGGATCTATCGTTCCGGTGAATAATGCATCGATCCACGGACCGCCAAACTCGCCGGGGGGCAGGCTAATATTATGCACCACCAGCAAGGACGGTTTTTCGTCATCCGGACGGCAATCATAATGCGGAGAAGGGACGCGTCGCGCCTCTACCAACCAACCCTTATCTGGCAACATGCAGAGTCTCCTTTTGAGTGGTGCTTATAGCTGCTTCAGAGTAGCATGTTTCTACCTTATGATTCGTTAGCAATTTGGAGTTTTATCATGCCGCCTCGCCGTTATAACCCAGACGACCGACGTGACGCGCTACTGGAACGCATTAATCTCGATATCCCTGCCGCCGTTGCTCAGGCGCTGCGTGAAGATTTAGGTGGAGAAGTCGATGCTGGCAACGATATCACCGCGCAACTTTTGCCGGCAGATACGCAAGCCCATGCCACGGTGAGCACTCGTGAAGACGGCGTTTTCTGCGGCAAGCGCTGGGTTGAAGAGGTCTTCATCCAACTGGCGGGCGATGATGTGCGCCTCACCTGGCATGTCGATGACGGCGACGCCATTCACGCCAACCAAACAGTGTTTGAACTGAACGGCCCAGCTCGCGTATTGCTGACTGGCGAGCGCACGGCGCTAAACTTTGTCCAGACCCTTTCCGGCGTCGCCAGTGAAGTACGCCGCTACGTTGGACTGCTGGCTGGCACCCAAACCCAGTTGCTCGACACGCGTAAAACGCTGCCGGGTCTGCGCACCGCACTCAAATATGCAGTTTTATGCGGCGGCGGCGCCAATCATCGTCTGGGCCTCACTGACGCGTTCCTGATTAAAGAAAACCATATTATCGCCTCCGGTTCGGTTCGTCAGGCGGTGGAAAAAGCGTTCTGGCTCCATCCGGACGTGCCGGTAGAAGTCGAGGTCGAAAATCTGGATGAACTGGACGATGCGCTGAAAGCAGGCGCGGATATTATCATGCTGGATAATTTCAACACCGACCAGATGCGCGAGGCGGTGAAACGCGTCAACGGCCAGGCGCGGCTGGAAGTATCCGGCAACGTCACCGCGGAAACCTTACGCGAATTTGCTGAAACCGGGGTGGATTTCATCTCCGTTGGCGCGCTGACCAAGCACGTACGCGCGCTCGATCTCTCCATGCGTTTTTGCTGATCCTCTCCGCCCGATGGCGCTGCGCCGTCGGGTCTATAAATCACCTGTCCGGAGATCCGCGTCGTGATTCGGTAAAATATTCGTAGCGCCTCGCAATAACGTTGCCGTGTCATGTAACGCAGCGAAAATCTTCAGAATCCGCCTTCCCGTTTTACCTTTTGCCGCTCGCCCGCTCTTCCCTCGTTTGCCACAGTAGCGCCAGCTAACTCAAGGAGCGAACAATGGAAAAACAACGCGGTTTCACGCTTATCGAACTGATGGTCGTTATTGGCATCATCGCCATTTTAAGCGCCATTGGCATTCCGGCTTACCAGAACTATCTGCGTAAAGCGGCGCTGACGGATATGTTGCAAACGTTTGTCCCCTATCGTACCGCCGTCGAACTCTGCGCTCTGGAACATGGTGGGACGAGCACATGCGATGCGGGCGTCAACGGTATCCCCTCGCCCGTCATCACCCGTTATGTTTCGGGCATGAGCGTGGAAAAAGGCGTCATCACGCTTACCGGCCAGGAGAGTCTGAGCGGGCTTAGCGTCATCATGACGCCCGCCTGGGACAATGCTAACGGCATTACCGGCTGGACGCGTAACTGCAATATTCAAAGCGACAGCGCGTTACAACAGGCTTGTGAAGATGTCTTCCGTTTTGACGCCAACTAAGGAGACAAGATGAAAGACGCTCAGCTCAACACCTTATGTCAACGTCATCAGGCTGTACTGATCAATAGCGCCAGCAACAGTATCACTGTTGCGGTGGTCGACGCGCCCTCTCATGCGTTACTGGACGCTCTGCATTTCGCCACGCAAAAACAGATTGATATTGTGTGCTGGACTCGCCAGCAAATGGAAAATCATCGGCATAAGCCGGATCAGGCTCCCTCGACAAACGCCGCGAAAGGCGGAGAAACCGCGGCCCAGCTTCTCAATCAGACATTACGCTCGGCGATGGCGAAACGCGCCTCTGATATCCATCTCGAACCAGGCGCCGGCCGCTACCGGATAAGGCTCCGCATCGACGGTGTTCTTCATATTCTGCAGGACATCGCCAAAGAGACGGGGCTTGCGCTGACGGCCAGATTGAAAGTCCTGGGAAATTTGGACATCGCTGAACATCGGCTGCCGCAGGACGGGCAATTTACCGTTGACCTGGCGGGCGACAGCATCTCTTTTCGTATCGCCACGCTTCCCTGTAAGGAGGGCGAAAAAGTCGTCTTACGGTTGTTGCATCAGGTTGAACAAACGCTGGATCTGGACACGCTGGGCATGTACGGGGCACAACTTACCGCTTTTAGACAAGCCCTACAGCAACCTCAGGGGCTGGTACTGGTGACTGGCCCCACCGGTAGCGGAAAAACGGTCACGCTATACAGCGCGCTACAAACCCGGAATACGCCGGGTATCAACCTCTGTAGCGTTGAGGATCCGATAGAAATTCCACTGGATGGGATTAACCAGACGCAGATCCATCCCCGCGCCGGGCTCACCTTTCAAAATGTGCTGCGCGCGCTTTTACGCCAGGATCCTGACATCATCATGGTAGGTGAAATTCGTGACGGCGACACCGCAGAAATCGCCATTAAGGCGGCACAAACGGGCCATCTGGTACTTTCAACGCTCCATACGAACTCCACCAGTGAAACCCTGATACGTTTGCAGCAAATGGGCGTAGCACGCTGGATGATCTCATCGGCGCTTACGCTGGTGGTAGCGCAACGCCTGGTAAGGAAGCTTTGCCCGCACTGCAAACAGCGTCTGAGCGATCCCGTGGTGCTATCGCCCAATCTTTGGCCCAGCGCGCTACCGCGCTGGCAGGCAAGCGGCTGTCAGCATTGCTACCACGGCTTTTATGGCCGAACCGCGTTATTCGAAGTGTTAACCGTTACCCCGGCATTACGTCAGTTAATTGCGAGCGGCGCATCGGCGCAAGCACTGGAAGCCCACCTCCAACAGACCGGTACAGGGACGCTTTTTGAAAATGGCTGTCGCGCCGTTGAGCAAGGCATGACGTCCTTTGAAGAGATACTGCGCGTTCTGGGAATGCCCCATGAGCGTTAAACAACTCTGGCGCTGGCAAGGCGTTAACGATAAAGGTCAACTGGAACAAGACGTTGTATGGGCGGACAATCGTCTGGCGCTGATCATCACCCTGCAACATCAGCGCATTATGCCGCTTCGCATCAAGCGCATGGGCGTTAACGCCGCACTGTGGAAAGAAGAGCAAAGCGCTGAAATTATTCATCAGTTGGCCACGCTCATTCATGCCGGACTAACGCTTTCTGAAGGGCTGGAACTCCTTGCGAAACAGCATCCACACCGACAATGGCAAGCGCTGTTGCGCACGCTGGCTCACGAGCTTGAACAGGGCGTCCCTTTTTCCAGCGCATTAGTCTCCTGGCCGCAGGTATTTCCGCCGCTCTACCAGACGATGATCCGCACCGGAGAACTGACCGGCAAACTGGCCGAATGCTGCTTTGAACTGGCCCGTCAGCAAAAAGCACAACGGCAGATTACGGTTAGCGTGAAAAAGGCGCTGCGCTATCCCGCCATTATTCTGACAATGGCCGCCCTGGTCGTTTTCGCCATGCTGCACTTTGTTCTGCCGGAATTTGCCGCCATTTACCGTAGCTTTAATACCCCGCTCCCTCTTCTGACGCGTGGTATTATCGCGATAGCGCAATGGGGGTCGGCATGGGGTTGGCTCATCTTGTTCCTGACGATGCTCGTTGCTATCGCTCACCGCAGGGTAAAACAAAAGCCGTCCTGGCAAGCGCAGCGACAGCGTCTTCTGCTACGGCTTCCCGTTATGGGTCGCCTGATAAGAGGCCAGAAACTAGCGCAAATATTCACCGTACTGGCATTGACCCAAAGCGCAGGAATTCCTTTTCTTCAGGGACTGGAAAGCGCTATCGAGAGTCTCGGCTGCCCTTACTGGTCACAGCGTTTAACGCAGGTACATCAGGAGATCGCCGCGGGCAATCCGGTCTGGTTGGCGCTAAAAAATACCCAGGAATTTAGTCCGCTATGCCTGCAACTGGTCAGAACGGGCGAAGCGTCCGGCTCACTCGATATCATGCTGCATAACCTTGCCCGTCACCACAGTGAAACTACGCTGGCGCTGGCCGATAATCTGGCGTCGCTGTTGGAACCGGCGTTATTGATCATCACCGGCTTAATTATCGGTACGCTGGTGGTGGCGATGTATTTGCCGATTTTTCATCTGGGAGACGCGATGAGCGGGATGGGATAAGGCTGGCGCACATTTACGCCAGCCAGAATATTAGAGGCTATTGAAAATGCGGTTTTCTTGTTCCTGCACCCGAATAAAGGTGGTGCGTTTGGTCAGCTCTTTCAGGCGAGACGCGCCGACATAGGTGCAGGCTGAGCGTAGACCGCCCAGGATATCGCGGGCGGTATTGCCCACCGGCCCACGCAGCGGCAATTTAACCGTTTTACCTTCTGCCGCGCGGTATTTCGCGACGCCGCCGACATGACGGTTCATCGCAGATTCCGAACTCATGCCGTAAAACAGCATAAATTTCTCGCCGTTCTCTTCTACCACGCTGCCGCCGCTCTCTTCGTGACCCGCCAGCATGCCGCCCAACATAACGAAATCCGCGCCGCCGCCAAAGGCTTTTGCTACGTCGCCTGGCATGGTGCAGCCGCCATCGCTGACGATCATGCCGCCCAGGCCATGCGCCGCGTCAGCACATTCGATAACCGCCGACAGTTGCGGATAACCGACGCCGGTTTTTACACGCGTCGTGCATACGGAACCGGGACCAATTCCCACTTTCACAATATCGGCGCCGGAGAGGATAAGCTCTTCGCACATCTCGCCCGTTACCACATTGCCTGCGCAGATTGTTTTTGTCGGCCATGCTTCACGCGCTTTCGCGACGAACTGCACAAAATGTTCTGAATAGCCATTGGCCACATCAATACAGACAAAGTTCAGCGCAGGATTCAGCGCCAGAATCTGCACGGTCTTTTCGAAATCAGCATCAGAGGTCCCGGTGGAAACCATCACATGCTTGAGAACATCAGCCGAAGCCGTGTTGATAAAAGCTGCCCACTCTTCAACGGTATAATGTTTATGTACAGCAGTCAGAATATCAAACCCGGCCAATGCTTGCGCCATTTCAAACGTCCCGACGGTATCCATATTGGCCGCGATAATCGGTACGCCAGACCAGGTCTGACCTGAGTGTT
Organism: Salmonella sp. 741265116_PST; assembly: GCF_046567715.1. Classification (NCBI taxonomy): domain Bacteria; kingdom Pseudomonadati; phylum Pseudomonadota; class Gammaproteobacteria; order Enterobacterales; family Enterobacteriaceae; genus Salmonella; species Salmonella sp. 741265116_PST. Next base: position 54,500 of record NZ_JBKFPH010000017.1, read on the forward strand.
TAAAGGTGAATTGACGTTCCAGTTCAACATCGGAACGGCTTTTGAGGGTAGAACGCTTAGGACGGATAAGAACGTCTTTGAAACCTAACTTCAGATCTTCTTCAATACGCATGTGCGGATTCCTGGGGTTAATGGCGAAAAATCGAAACTCACAACTCCAGTGACGTTATCATACGCACTAATCATGGCCGTACAAGACTGCGAAATTCTCTTTTTTTACGTTACAATCCCATAAATTTACCTGGCGAATAGTAGGTTAATGCTCAGAGCGTATCGTCTTTGTATATTTAAAATTTAACCTTTTGATTGGCAAATTAAAATTCCGGAAGCTGGAGATATGAGGTATACCGTAGCCTTAACCGGCGGTATTGGCAGCGGTAAAAGTACCGTCGCTGATGCCTTCGCTGACCTCGGAATAACCGTCATCGACGCGGATATTATCGCGCGCCAGATGGTTGAGCCAGGGCAGCCCGCCCTGAACGCAATAGCGGAACATTTTGGTTCTGAACTTATCGCCGCCGACGGCACGTTACGTCGCCGGGCGCTGCGTGAGCGTATTTTTTCGCATCCGGAAGAAAAAGCCTGGCTTAACGCTCTGCTTCATCCCTTAATTCAGCAGGAAACCCAACGACAGTTTCAACAGGCTACGTCGCCCTATGTGTTATGGGTTGTGCCTCTGCTGGTTGAAAACAGGCTGTATCAAAAAGCTAACCGCGTACTGGTGGTTGACGTGACGCCCGAAACGCAGCTCATACGCACAATGCAGCGTGATGATGTTACGCGCGAGCATGTTGAACACATTCTCGCTGCGCAGGCGACGCGTGAAGCGCGCCTTGCCGTGGCGGACGATGTTATTGATAATAACGGCGCACCGGATGCCATCGCATCAGATGTGGCCCGCCTGCACGCCAGTTATCTTAAGCTCGCGTCGCAGTTTGTCTCACAGGAAAAACCGTAATGCACACCCAGGTCCTATTTGAACACCCTCTCAATGAGAAGATGCGTACGTGGCTGCGCATAGAGTTTTTGATCCAACAGCTCTCCATCAACCTGCCAATTGCAGACCATGCTGGCGCACTGCATTTTTTCCGTAACATCAGCGATCTACTGGATGTGTTCGAACGGGGCGAAGTCCGTACCGAACTGCTGAAAGAACTGGAGCGCCAGCAGCGTAAATTACAGGCCTGGGTTGAGGTTCCCGGCGTCGATCAAGACCGTATTGAAGCCCTGCGCCAGCAGTTAAAATCCGCGGGCAGCGTGCTGATCTCCGCCCCGAGGATTGGCCAGCAGCTACGCGAAGATCGCTTGATTGCCCTTGTGCGTCAACGCTTAAGTATTCCTGGCGGCTGTTGCAGTTTCGATTTACCCACTCTGCATATCTGGTTGCACCTACAACAGGCGCAGCGCGACGCCCAGATTGAAAGCTGGCTTGCCAGCCTGAATCCCCTCACCCAGGCGCTGACTTTGGTACTTGATCTGATCCGAAATTCAGCGCCTTTCCGTAAGCAAACCAGCCTGAACGGTTTTTATCAGGATAACGGGGACGACGCCGATTTGCTGCGTCTTATGCTGACGCTCGATTCACAACTTTATCCGCAAATTTCCGGCCATAAGAGCCGTTTTGCCATTCGCTTTATGCCGCTGGATAGTGAAAATGGTCTGGTGCCGGAGCGTCTTGATTTTGAACTGGCCTGTTGCTAAGGAGTAAAAATGTCTGACGTGACCGTCGTAAACTGTCCGACCTGCGGTAAACCGGTCGTCTGGGGGGAAATTAGCCCCTTCCGCCCATTTTGTTCTAAACGCTGTCAGTTAATTGATTTGGGCGAATGGGCCGCCGAAGAGAAACGAATCGCCAGCAGCGGCGACCAGTCTGATAGCGACGACTGGAGCGAAGAGCGCTAACGGTGATAGCTCTGTTGAGACGGCAATATCGCCTTATGACAAAAATAATCAATAAATACGCGTAGTTTTGGCGCCATATGCGCGCGGCCGGGATAATACCAATCAACCGGCGAGATTAGGCTATAACAGAAACGTAGCCGCCACTGCGCCAGAAAACACTGGCGCGTTATCACTGACCCTAAGCCCGCAAGAGCTGGCGGCAATTGAGGCGGTTTTTCCTCACGACGCCGCGGCCGGCCCCCGCTACTGGCCGGAAATTATGTCGACATTAAATCGCTAATAAGATCGATGGGGATCGTGTTGCGATCCCCCACTAAGGCGCAAATTGGCGTAATTTACGAATAATCGGTTCATTGGCCGGCGGAAAATCGTCCGTATTCAACGCGTTCTGCGCGATCCACCGTCCCGGCTGTCCTTCTTTCCCCCACGGTTCGCCCTCCCAGCGTTCAACCAGCCAAAACCACAGCGTAATGTGTCGGTCCGGGAATTGATATTCCAGAGTGTCGAATAATGTCACCTGTGTTGGCGTAATCCCCACCTCTTCCTGTAGCTCCCGGATCAACGCCTGCTCTGGTGTTTCGTCGGCTTCAATTTTTCCGCCGGGAAATTCCAGTTTGTTCGCCATATGCGCATCCGCGGCGCGTCGGGTAATAAAAATTTCGTCGTTCGGGTTGCGGATAATCCCAACCGCGATTTGCAGTTTTTTCATCTTGTTGCATCCATAAAAAAAGCGCAGTCGCCTGCGCCTTTTTATCTGTGTTCAATGTCAGGCCGAATAAGCGTAGCGCCCTTCGGCAATAATGCCAGCACCGACCTGATGGCAACACATTATGTCTTATCAGGCCGGTAAGTTTATCGCATTAGCTCAGGCGACCGTGACACTGTTTGTATTTCTTACCGGAACCACAAGGGCAAGGATCGTTACGTCCAATCTTACGTTCGCCTGTCTGGGCGGCCAGATCGGCAGCCACGGCGGCATCGTCATCCTGATGGCTTAGCTGCTGCATCTGCGCCAGGCGCTCCGCCTCTTCGCGACGCTGCATTTCCATCGCTTCGACCTCTTCCGGCATACGTACCTGGACTTTGCTCAGGGTACTGATCACTTCATATTTCAGCGATTCCAGCATCGCGGCGAACATAGCGAAGGATTCGCGCTTGTATTCCTGCTTCGGATCTTTTTGCGCATAGCCGCGCAGATGAATACCCTGACGCAGGTAATCCATCGCCGCCAGGTGCTCTTTCCACAGGGAATCGAGCGTTTGCAGCATCACGCCTTTTTCGAAATGACGCATCATTTCAGCGCCAACCACCTCTTCTTTACGCTGATACACCTCGATGGACTGCGCCAGGATGCGCTCACGCAGCGTCTCCTCATGCAGCTCCGGCTCTTTATCCAGCCATTCGGCAATCGGCAGCTCCAGGTCGAAGTCGTTTTTCAGGCGTTCCTGCAAACCCGGGATGTCCCACATCTCTTCCAGCGACTGCGGCGGAATGTAGGCGTCGATAGTCGCCTTAAAGACATCTTCGCGAATGCTGTTAATGGTGTCGCTCACGTCGGACACATCCAGCAGTTCGTTACGCTGGGTATAAATTGCACGGCGCTGATCGTTCGCCACATCATCATATTCCAGCAGTTGCTTACGAATATCGAAGTTACGGCTTTCTACTTTACGCTGCGCGTTAGCGATAGCTTTCGTCACCCACGGGTGCTCAATCGCTTCGCCCGGCTTCATCCCCAGTTTACGCATCATACCGGAGACACGATCGGAGGCGAAAATACGCATCAGCGCATCTTCCATCGACAGGTAGAAACGGGAAGAACCCGGATCGCCCTGGCGACCGGAACGGCCACGTAACTGGTTGTCGATACGGCGGGATTCATGGCGCTCGGTGCCAATAATATGCAGACCGCCGGCAGCCAGAACCGCGTCATGGCGTACCTGCCAGTCCGCTTTAATCTGCGCAATCTGTTCTTCCGTCGGCGCTTCCAGCGCGGCGACTTCCGCCTGCCAGCTACCGCCCAGCATAATATCGGTACCACGACCCGCCATGTTGGTAGCGATAGTGACCGCCGCTGGATAACCAGCCTGCGCAACGATGCCTGCTTCGTTGGCGTGGAATTTTGCGTTCAGTACGTTATGTTTGATGCCCGCTTTGGTCAGCTCTCTGGAGACCACTTCAGATTTCTCGATAGAAATCGTCCCGACCAGCACTGGCTGACCGTTCGCGGTACGCTCTTTAATATCTTCGATAATGGCCTGGATTTTTTCCGCTTCGGTCATGTAGACCAGATCCGGCAAATCTTTACGGATCATCGGACGGTTGGTCGGAACAACGACGGTATCCAGCTTATAGATAGAGCTAAATTCGAAGGCTTCAGTATCCGCCGTACCGGTCATACCGGCCAGCTTTTCATACAGACGGAAGTAGTTCTGGAAGGTGATAGACGCCAGCGTCTGGTTTTCATTCTGAATTTCAACGCCTTCTTTGGCTTCTACCGCCTGGTGCAGACCGTCAGACCAGCGACGCCCCTGCATGGTACGACCGGTATGTTCATCAACAATGATGACTTCGCCGTCTTTCACAATGTAATCCACGTCACGGGTAAACAGCGCGTGCGCGCGCAGCGCGGCGGTGACGTGATGCATCAGCATAATATTGCCAGGCGAGTAGAGCGACTCGCCTTCATCCATAATGCCTTCTTGCACCAGTAGCTCTTCAATCAGCACCAGACCGCGTTCGGTCAGGTTAACCTGGCGCGCTTTCTCATCAACGGAGAAGTGGCCTTCGCCCTGGAAAGTGTCAGAATCTTCTTTCTCCTGACGAATCAGGTGCGGAATGATTTTGTTCACTTTTTTGTACATTTCCGAGCTATCTTCCGCCGGACCGGAAATAATCAGCGGCGTACGCGCTTCATCGATCAGGATGGAGTCGACTTCATCCACCAGCGCATAATGCAGTTTACGCTGTACGCGCTCTTCCGGGCTGAACGCCATGTTGTCGCGCAGGTAGTCAAAACCGTATTCGTTGTTAGTGCCGTAAGTAATATCGGCATTGTAGGCTTCACGCTTGGCGGGCGCAGGCAGGCCAGACATGTTGATACCCACGGTCATGCCGAGGAATTCAAACAGCGGGCGGTTGTTTTCGGCGTCACGCTGCGCCAGATAGTCGTTCACGGTTACCACATGAACGCCTTTGCCGGACAGCGCGTTCAGGTAGGCTGGCAGCGTTGCAGTCAGCGTTTTACCTTCACCAGTACGCATTTCGGCGATACAGCGATCGTTGAGCACCATACCCCCCAATAGCTGAACGTCGAAGTGACGCATCCCAAAGACGCGTTTACTGGCTTCACGCACCACCGCGAACGCTTCCGGAATCAGGCTCTCTACGCCTTCACCTTTTTCAATACGGGCGCGAAATTCGTTGGTTTTCGCTTTCAGTTCGTCATCGGAGAGTTTTTCCATCTCCGGTTCCATCGCATTAATAAGGCTGACGGCCTTACGCATACGACGTAGCGTACGATCGTTACGGCTACCGAATACTTTGGTTAATAATTTGATTAGCATAATAAAGTCTCAAATGCCCCGCGCCGCGGAGCTACAAATAAAGTGAAAGGGTCTTTTTTCGTTAGCTGAGACGTTGAGGACCGGCGCGGATACCCTGCGCCTGACTTATCCAGGCCGGGATGCTAAATGCGGTTTGTGGCGCAAAATACGCCCGGGAGAGGTGGCGAACAATCGCCGGCGGCGTGCCCTCCTGCGTGAGCATCGCGTTGAGCGTATTCAGTAAGGCGATATGATGCGCCTGTAATGGCGACGGCGCGTCGGCAACGGGCAGCGTTTGCGGTGCCATTGCAAAAGAAAGGTGGCGAATCACCGTGCGAATAGCGTGCTGATGCCAGTAATCTACGGTGAAATTGGGACGACGGTTAGAGGCTTCTAACAGCGCAAGATGGCTAAAGTTAACTTTAGACGCGGTGCTGGCGGTCGTCCTTGCAGGCGTATTGGTTTCGGCGGCGTTACTGAGCGCGGGCAAACCAAAACTCGCCGCGACCATCCCTAATAAGAGATGCGGCCAGAAGTATCGTCTGCCTAACTGTCGCCAGCGCGTCAGTATTCCACTCACGTCATTGCCACCTGATATGCCCCTTGTGGGCTTACGGAATCAAAACAATTTGCGCATAAATCTTATCATTAAAGCGTACGCGCTACAGCAGTAATGACGAGAAACAAAGATAAAAAATGGCTAAGAAAACAGCGAACGCGCCGTATTTCGATTTAGAGCCTATCCCACCAGGCGTTATTGGCGCAGCCAGTTTGGACACGGACAGCGCGCAAAAACCGGAGCGTACACGTAGTACGTGAGGATTTTGAGCACTGCCCAGGTCCAAAATGGCAAGTAAAATAGCCCTAATGGGATAGGCTCTTAATCCTGCTAAACAGGCGCGGGTATAGAGAGAAACATTGTCTTCCGGCACCAGGCGACCTTGACCAAAAAAACAGCGTTGGCGTTGTTTACCCACTATCATCGGCAGATCAAACAGTTTACAACGTTCTTCGGTCAGATATAGACGCTACCATGGCGGATGGTTAGCGTCATCTGTTCAACCGTCATGATTTCAGCGGCGAAAATTATATCGCCTCGTGGGTACGATTATCATCATCCAGCGTCATTACACTGTGGCCTTTATGAATACTCTAACGTCGAGATTCCACAGCGTTCTTAATACTTTCGCGGATAGCAGCTAATCGCTCGCAAATCACTGCATCCCGTTCAAGGATCTTATTTTTACGTCGCTGGTTATCCGGTGTCGGATTCTCTTCGAGATACTCGAGCACCTGTTTATATTCTTTATTCAGCTTGCTATGATACTTTACCAGTAAGGCTTCAATCTTAGACGCTTTTTCAGGTGTTAATCCTTCACTTGCTCTTTCATAATCATGACAAGCAGTGGCTATATCATGAATAGGTAACGAGACCCCTTTTATTACTGAAGAGATAAGGCTAGCCACGAGGATACCGCCCGCCCGCGAGGGTTCCACAACGAGTGACTTTATTTTTGCCCCACACTCCCAGATGGTACCTTTCTCGGCAGATTTTATTTTCCGGTCAATTTCCTGGGTTTTTAAATGCGGGTTAGGATTTATTTTATTGCTTACAACGCCTGCGGCATAATCGTAAAGCTTTTTACCTGCCCACGCTAATCCTGCGCCGATCCCCACGCCGATGAGCGTCCCCAAGCCGGGAGCGATTGCCGTGCCGATGACAGCGCCCAACACGCCACCAGCGACACCAATCCCAGTGTGCATCCCCGTTTGCAACAAGAGTTCGAGCGTTTTATTCTCTTTAAAACGCTCAACAGCTTCATGGCTATTAAGTACGTTTAACGATTTCTGAATGGAGTGCAACTCATGCTTGAAGGCAGATTGTATTTTCTTGAAATTCTTCACATCCTTCAACGTCATTTTCTCTTCTTCAAGAGAACTCATTTCTCCCGGCACAGGTACAGGTACAGGTACAGGTACAGGTACAGGCATGATACAAGGCGAACACAGAACCTTTTCAGTTTTTAAAGTTCCGCTTGAATTTTCTTCAGCAAACATTCTCCATAACGAATTCAGCCCATTACATATATCGATATCGGGGAAAGTCATTTTTACATAACCATTGGCATCAACGACATGTTGATAAAGAAAATCTTTCATCAATTCACTAATCTCAGAGACATACAAAGGGAGCTGCCCTGTAGATAGCACCAATTGGTAGGCATTACTCTCACCGCAGCATGGGGTCACCGCGTTTATAGAAACGCGTAATGGATCTGCTGTTTCATGTGGATAAAGTTTAAGCTGGTTAAGAAACATACCAAATTGCACTGTTCGTTCTTCATCGCCTCCAATAATAGCAGGCTCAACGAAATCGAAATCATTCTCACCTAAAGGAAAATGAGCGCGCGCAGGCAATAGCACACCATCGTTTACGGCAGATATTAGAGAGAAAATCATCATACTGCGTGCTCCCCTTTATTAGAGAAGTTATTATATAAAAAATTATTCCATATCTTTCCCCTTTTAGTTACCAGGCATTTACCTGATTATAGTTCTCATTTCCAACCATGGCTGCAGGTCATCCTGTACCGGTCTGGCCACTGGCTGATTTTCTCTGCTGCAGCAGCTCTTATCCGGAGAGACAGAGCATATCCGCCATGTTTATTTGCCCGTTTTTCAATTTTTACGTTACTTTTTGGCCATTTGCGAAGGATGTGAAGGGAATATCGTTGAGTTCACAGTATTACTGGCCAGTCAGGTTACTGCGCGACAGATAATAACATGTTGTTTTTTATTCAATGGTTCAGCATGGTTTTGACATCAACTGATGCCATCTGAGTTGTGGTTAGAGGCCGCTAATATTATTTGCTGAAATTATTATGAAAAAATCAATTCGCCGGGAGTCCACGCTAAAATAGCCGTATTAAGAGAAGCGCAGATAAAGGATAGTAAAAAAAACGACTGGCTCGCCTGGCCGGAGAGAGTGCCAGGTTAACCAGTCGAATTTTATACGACAGCGTATGTCGTTATGCCAGTACTGTCGAAGGCGCTTTGAAAGCCAACGGCAGTTCTGCGTCGTCCTGGAAGGTCACAAATTCCCAGGCTTCCTGTTTTGCCAGGACTGCCTGTAACAACTTGTTATTCAATGCGTGACCGGATTTATACGCGGTAAACGCACCAATAATATTGTGACCACACATGAACAAGTCACCGATCGCGTCAAGCATTTTGTGACGAACGAATTCATCTTCAAAACGCAGGCCGTCTTCGTTCAATACGCGATAATCGTCAACAACGATGGCACAATCGAAGCTGCCGCCCAGGCACAGGCCGCGGGACTGCAGATATTCGATATCACGCATAAAACCGAAGGTACGCGCACGGCTGATCTGGCGCATGAACGCATCCGCAGAAAAGTTCATCGCGTAGCGCTGGCTGCTGGAATCAATCGCCGGATGGTTAAAGTCGATGGTGAAATCCAACGTAAAACCATTGTACGGTCTGAATTCAGCCCATTTATCGCCATCTTCAACCCGAACAGTCTCTTTGATGCGTACGAATTTTTTGGCGCAGTTCAGTTCATCAATACCGGCATCAAGCAGCAGGTAGACAAACGGAGCGGCACTGCCATCCATGATCGGGATTTCCGGGGCATTAACCTCAATAACGATGTTATCGATACCTAAGCCCGCCAGAGCAGCGTTCAGGTGCTCAACGGTTGAAATCCGTACATCATGCTCATTCACCAGACACGTACAGAGCATGGTATCACGCACAGATTTGGCATCGGCCGGGAAATCTACCGGTGGATTCAAGTCGGTGCGACGATAGATGACCCCGGTATTGGCCGGCGCAGGGCGTAATGTCAGGGTGACTTTTTTGCCGGTGTGTAAACCGACGCCAGTCGCCTGAACGATACGTTTAAGTGTCCTTTGTTTGATCATCGTATAATCTCGCCAAATTACCTATCCAACCGAAGTGTACTATACATTCGGTGGGCCAGTTTAGCACAAAGAGCCCAGAATCCCAAATTCCAGCCAATTCTTAATCAGCTTGCTTACGCAGGAATGCGGGGATATCCAGATAATCCGGCTCTTTCGCCGCCTGTGGCGTATTGTCGTTAACCACTTTCGCGACCGTTTTTTGCTCCTGCGTCAGCGGCGCCATACCGTGCTGCTGATAACGATCCAACACCGGCTGCTGCACCTGTTTATTGGTGACCAGAGTGATTTCCGGACGTTTGTCCATACCAATACCGGTCGCCACTACCGTCACGCGCAGTTCATCATTCATATCCGGGTCCAGAGAGGTACCGATAACCACGGTGGCATTATCCGACGCAAACGCGCGAATGGTGTTACCGACGGTTTCAAACTCATCCAGACGCAGGTCGAAGCCCGCCGTAATGTTGACCAACACGCCGCGCGCGCCGGACAGGTCGATATCTTCCAGCAGCGGAGAGGAAATAGCCATTTCAGCCGCTTCTTCCGCACGGTCTTCACCGCTCGCCACGCCGGAGCCCATCATTGCGTAGCCCATTTCAGACATCACGGTACGCACGTCAGCAAAGTCGACGTTCATCAGGCCCGGGCGGGTGATCAGCTCTGCGATACCCTGAACCGCGCCTTTCAGCACGTCGTTAGCCGCGCCGAACGCGTCGAGCAGGGAGATACCACGGCCCAGCACTTTCAGCAGCTTGTCGTTCGGGATGGTGATCAACGAGTCCACATGCCTGGACAGCTCGGTGATACCCTGCTCCGCAAATGCCATGCGCTTTTTGCCTTCAAAATTGAAAGGCTTAGTCACCACGGCAACGGTCAGAATACCTAAATCTTTTGCCACTTCAGCAACCACTGGCGCCGCGCCGGTTCCGGTACCGCCGCCCATGCCTGCCGCGATAAATACCATGTCTGCGCCTTCAAGCGCCGCACGCAGCGCTTCACGGTCTTCGTCCGCCGCGTTACGACCGACTTCCGGGTTAGCGCCGGCGCCCAGACCTTTGGTAATGCCGCTACCAATTTGAATGGTCTGGCCAACCGCCGTTTTACGCAACGCCTGAGCGTCGGTATTCACCGCGAAGAATTCAACACCTTCGATGCGCTCGCGCACCATGTGTTCAACAGCGTTACCGCCGCCACCACCGACGCCGATGACTTTAATCACCGCGTCGTTGGTTAGTTCCATAGGTTCAAACATAATCTCTCTCCGTCATGTGCCTGTCGCCTGAGGCCGTAATATCTGGCGGCCTCATAAAAATTAAAACTCTTTTCGCAGCCAGCTATTAAGTCGCTTGATCCACGAGCCAACTGATGCCGTAACACGTTTTTCCACTTCTGCTTCACCGTTTAAGTGGGACTCTTTCCCGTAGTGAAGCAATCCCACCGCCGTTGAGTAATACGGCTCCTGGGCATAATCCGTCAGACCGGTGATATTCAGCGGCGCGCCGATACGCACCTGCGTATGAAACACGCGCTGAGCGCAAGCAGCAAGCCCTTCGATTTGCGCCGCGCCGCCGGTTAACACAATCCCCGCCGCCAGGTGATGTTTTACCCCTTGTTGGCGAAGCTGTTCCTGTAATTGCAATATCTCTTCGTTGACCAGATTGAGCAGCTCGGTGTAACGCGGCTCAATCACTTCCGCCAGCGTCTGACGTTGCAGGCTGCGCGGCGGACGCCCGCCTACGCTCGGTACTTCAACGCTCTCGTCTTTACCGACGATGGAACCCAGCGCGCAACCGTGGCGGACTTTAATGGCTTCAGCATCGCTCGGCGGCGTACCAAAGGCATAAGCGATATCGCTGGTCACCACGTTCCCCGCGTAAGGGATCACTTTGGTATGACGCAGCGCGCCGCCAGTATAAACGGCGATATCCATTGTACCACCGCCGATATCCACGACACAGACGCCCAGTTCACGTTCATCTTCCGTTAACACGGAATAACTGGCCGCCAGTCCGGCAAATATCAGTTGGTCAACTTTCAGACCACAACGTTCAACAGCTTTGACAATGTTTTTTGCCATATCGTTGTGGCAGGTAATCAAATGTACTTTCGCCTGCATACGCACGCCGGAAAGACCGACCGGATTTTTAATGCCTTCCTGGTAGTCAATGGCGTACTCCTGAGGTATCACATGCAGCACGCGATGCTCATCGCGCACGCGCACTGACTTCGCAGTATGCACGACGTTTTCCACATCTTCCTGCGTCACTTCCTCTTCGGAAATGGGTACCATACCAATTTCATTCTGACAGCTAATATGTTTGCCGGAAAGCGCCAGATATACCGAGGAGATCTGGCAATCGGCCATCAATTCCGCCTGGTCAATGGCGCGCTGAACGCATTTCACCACTGACTCAAGGTCATTCACCCCGCCTTTATCCATACCCCGCGATGGGCAACTGCCCACGCCAATGATATTGACCATACCGTCGGGCAGAACTTCCCCTACTAAAGCGGCAACCTTCGCGGTGCCAATCTCCAGTCCTACTACCAGTTTTCTGTCCGTCGCCTTGATCATTGTTGTTCTGCCTGTGCCTGATTCTGTTGCTGATTAGATTCCTCAGGGGGGAGCGGCGCCCAGCCAACTGCCGCACCTGAGTCATAACGCAAATCAACGTAGCTAATCCGTTTGCCATCGGTTTGCGCCTGCTGCTGTAAAACCGGATAGAGTTCTACAAAGCGAGCCAACCTTTTCATCGTATCGCCCCTGCCGAGATTGAGCTTAATGCCGTTATTAAGCGTCAATTGCCAGGAGCGACGTGCGGTCATCGCCGCTTCCTTTAGAGTGAATTTATCCTTAGCCAGCACCTGCCCCATCTCGCGGTATCCCTGCAACACTTCACTCGCGCTGCCTTCCGGGCCATACAACATGGGTAAAACCTGTTTGCCGATGCGGTCTGACGGCACGCTGAAGGTGTTCCCTTCAGCATCGACCATATGTTGATCATTCCAACGCGCAATCGGCACATATTCAACCAGATGAATCTTCAATTCATCAGGCCACTGTTTTCTGACGCTGGCCTGTTTAATCCACGGCAAACGCTCAATCTGGCTCTGGATAATGTTCACATCCTGCGTCATGAAGGTTCCCGGCGCGCCCAGAGCCAGTATCGCCTGACGGATATCATCGTTACGCGTGTAGTGACGCTCGCCGGTTAATACCAGCTTTGATAACGGTAAACGCTGCGCATCTTCCATCCACCCTAACACGACCCACCCGCTAACAAACACGGTGCACAGTACCGTCAGCAGGAACAGTATTCCTGCAAGACGCGTTCCATTGTTACGGCGTGAAGAAGGCGTCTCTTCATCACTGTTTCGCGTGTTCAGCGCAGCCTGCGACATATCAGTCCGCCAACTCCAGAATTCGTACCACTAACTGCGAGAAGCTCATTCCCGCCTGACGCGCCGCCATCGGCACCAGACTATGGCTGGTCATCCCCGGAGAAGTATTGGCTTCCAGCAGATAAAACTGACCATCGCTGTCCAGCATGACGTCAATACGCCCCCATCCCGTGCAGCCTAAAGCTTTCCATGCCTGCAGGACGAGAGACTGTAGCGCGGCTTCCTGGGACGCGTCTAAACCGGCAGGGCAGAAATACTGAGTCTCATCAGAGAGATACTTCGCCTCATAATCATAGAAGGTTCCTGCCGGTTGGATACGAATTGACGGTAAAATTTCTTCGCCAACTATCGCCACCGTAAATTCCGGACCGCACAGCCATTTCTCAATCAGTATTTCGTCATCATGCTGAAAAGCCAATGATAACGCCCCCTGTAAAGCGTTTTCTTCTACTACTTTCGTCATACCGACGCTGGAGCCTTCACGGCTGGGTTTGACGATCAGCGGTAAACCCAGCGCCGAAATTCGCGCTTTTTGTTCTTCGCTAAGGCCTTTTTCAAACCCGGCGCGCGTCAGCGCGACCCACGGCGCAACCGGTAAGCCTGCGCCCTGCCACAGCAATTTACTGCGCAGTTTATCCATGGAAAGCGCCGAGGCCATCACACCACTGCCGGTATAAGGCAGGCCGAGCAGTTCAAGCATTCCCTGTAAGGTGCCATCTTCACCGCCGCGGCCATGCAACGCAATAAAGGCCTTCTGAAAGCCCATTGCTTTAAGCTGCGCGACATCGACCTCTTGCGGATCGACGGGATGCGCATCAATGCCGCCTTCACGTAACCCGGCCAACACTGCCGCGCCGGAATTTAACGAAACGTCCCGCTCCGCAGAGGTTCCGCCCAACAGGACCGCGATTTTATCAGCCATGTTGCTCTTCCTCCTGGATTTGCGGCTTCAGCTTGATTTCAGATAAGTAACGCGCAATTTTGCCAACATTTCCTGCGCCTTGCACTAATATCAAGTCGTTACCCGTCAGCACCGGCGCTAACATTGTCGCAACCTGAGCCGGATCGGAAACCAGAATCGGGTCAATTTTTCCCCGATTACGAATCGTGCGACATAAAGAACGGCTATCCGCGCCCGGAATCGGCGCTTCGCCCGCCGGGTAAACGTCCAGCATCAGCAGCGCATCAACCTGGGTCAGCACATTGGCGAAATCGTCATACAGATCGCGCGTGCGCGTGTAACGGTGCGGCTGAAACAGCATCACCAGGTTTTTATCCGGCCACCCTGCTCGCGCAGCTTTAATGGTGGCGTCTACTTCGGTCGGATGATGGCCATAGTCATCCACCAGCATCGCCGTCCCGGCTTTACCATTCACCGGCTCAAGCGGGAACTCGCCGAGGAAGTCAAAACGACGCCCGGTCCCCTGGAAGCTTTCCAGCGCGCGCAGGATAGCGTCATCGGCGATGCCTTCTTCGGTCGCTACCGCCACTGCCGCCGCGGCATTCAGGGCATTGTGGCGACCCGGCGCATTCAACGTGACATGCAGATCCGGCATTCCCTGGCGCAACAGCGTAAAGTGCCCCTGCGGCCCTATCTGCTGATAATCTTCTACGCGGACGTCAGCATCCTCGCTAAAGCCATACGTCGTGGTCTGACGCCCCACCCGCGGCAGCAACTCGCGGATGACCGGATCGTCGATGCACATTACCGCGCGACCGTAGAACGGCAGGTTATGCAGGAAGTTAATAAACGTCTGCTTTAAATTTTCAAAGTCGCCATGATAGGTATCCATATGGTCGGCTTCGATGTTGGTGACGATCGCGACCATCGGCTGCAAATGCAGGAAGGACGCGTCGCTCTCATCTGCCTCGGCAATCAGGTAACGACTATGGCCCAGACGCGCATGAACGCCTGCGGCTTTCACCAGACCGCCATTCACAAAAGTCGGGTCCAACCCCGCTTCGGCATAAATACTGGACACCATCGCGGTCGTTGTGGTTTTTCCGTGCGTCCCGGCAATGGCGATGCCGTGGCGAAAACGCATCAGTTCCGCCAGCATTTCCGCACGGCGAATAACCGGAATACGCGCTTCATGCGCCGCGACAATTTCCGGGTTATCCGCGGAAATTGCGCTGGAAACGACGACCACGCTGGCATCACGCACATTTTCCGGACGATGGTTAAAGAAAATCGTCGCCCCCAGGCTCGTCAACTGCTGGGTCACCGGATTCGGCGCTAAATCGGAACCACTGATCTGATACCCTTCATTGGCCAGAACTTCGGCAATACCGCCCATACCAGCACCACCGATGCCGACAAAGTGAATGTGCCGAACGCGACGCATTTCGGGCACGATGGAACGCAGTTTTGCCAGTTGTTGTGTATTCATTCTTTACGCCATTAACTCCAATACCCGCCATACTTCAAATTGCAGATGCGTTGGCTTGCCTGCAACCCAAATTATTGAGGGTAGAAAAACCCTGCGATGCAAAAGGCACCGCCACAAATTATGTCCGGGCAACCCGGCTGACTTCACTGGCGACGCGTTCGGTAGCATCCGGAATGGATACCGCGCGGGCACGCTCCGCCATGGTTAACAACGCCTCGCGCGACCACCCCGCCAGGGTGTCGGCGACAGCCTCTACAGTAAACTGCGGCTGCTCAAAAATCTTAGCTGCGCCGGCGTTTTCTAACGGCAGTGCATTCCAGTACTGCTGCCTGTCTTTATGCTGAAACGGCACGAATATCGCCGGTAATCCGGCGGCGGCGATCTCGCTCACCGTTAAAGCGCCGGAACGGCACACCACCACATCCGCCCACGCATAGGCGGCGGCCATGTCATCGATAAATTCCGTCACCTTATGCTGCGGTTGTCCCGCCCCGGCATATGCCTGCTCTACCGTGAGCTGCGCGCCTTTTCCGCTTTGATGCCAGATTGTAACCGTATCGCCCAGTCTGGCGGCAACCTGCGGCATCGTCTGGTTCAGGACTCGCGCCCCCTGAGAACCGCCGACCACCAACACGCGAATCGGGCCGTCACGACCGGCCAGACGCACCTGCGGCAACGGCAACGCCAGTACGTCGGTACGCACCGGGTTACCCACCACTTCCGCGTTCGGAAACGCACCGGGAAACGCCTGCATCACCGTGGTCGCGATTTTGGCCAGCCACTGATTGGTCAGCCCGGCGATACCGTTTTGCTCATGCAAAACGACCGGAATACCCAATGACCAGGCGGCAAGACCGCCGGGGCCGGAAACATAACCGCCCATTCCCAGCACGACATCCGGCTTAAACCGCTTCATGATCGCCCGAGCCTGCCGCCAGGCGTTAAAAATCCGCAGCGGCGCCGCCAGAAGCGCTTTTACGCCTTTACCGCGCAGACCGGAGATCCGAATAAAGTCAATGTCGATGCCATGCTTCGGCACTAAATCCGCTTCCATACGATCGGCGGTACCCAGCCAGCGAACCTGCCAGCCCTGGGCCATTAAATGATGCGCAACGGCCAGTCCCGGGAACACGTGCCCGCCGGTACCGCCCGCCATCACCATTAACCGCTTCGGTTGACCACTCATCGAGAACCTCGTGTAAACGCCTGCGCTTTTTCCAGACGCGTTTCATAATCAATACGTAATAAAAACATAATGGCCGTCGACATAATCAACAGACTCGACCCGCCATAACTGATCAGCGGCAGCGTAAGACCTTTGGTCGGCAGCATCCCCGCAGCCGCGCCAACGTTTACCAGCGCCTGGAAACTAAACCAGATACCGATAGAACACGCTAAAAACCCGGAAAAACGGTGGTCAATCTCCAGCGCTTTACGGCCAATCGACATCGCGCGAAAAGCGACGAAGAATACCATTAAAAGCGCCAATACCACACCGATATAACCCAGTTCTTCCCCAATAATGGCGAAGATGAAATCGGTGTGCGCCTCCGGCAAATACTCCAGTTTCTGCACCGAATTCCCCAGCCCTTGCCCCCATATCTCACCGCGACCAAAAGCCATCAGCGACTGTGTTAGCTGATAACCGCTGCCGAACGGATCTTCCCAGGGGTTCCAGAACGAGGTAACGCGGCGAATACGATACGGTTCGGCGAGGATTAACAGAATCACCGCCGAGATGCCCATCCCGATAATGGCGATGAACTGCCATAATTTCGCCCCGGCGAGAAACAGCATCGCCAGCGTGGTGACAAACAGTACGACCACCGTCCCGAGATCAGGCTGCGCCAGCAGTAACACCGCCAGCACCAGAATCACGCCCATTGGTTTTAAAAAGCCGCGCAGGTTATTTCGCACCTCATCAACCTTACGCACCAGATAGTTCGCGAGGTAGCAGAACAGCGACAGCTTGGTAAACTCCGCAGGCTGAATACGCAGCGGCCCCAGCGCAATCCAGCGCGACGCCCCGTTAACCGAGCTCCCGACGACCAGCACGATAAGCAGCATAATGATCGACGCAATCAGCATCGTCGTGCTGTATTTTTGCCAGAAGGTCATGGGCAAACGCAGCGTCACCATCGCCAGACAAAATGCCAGGAAGATATAGAGCGCATCACGCTTAGCAAACAGGAAGGGATCGCCTGCCAGGCGTTGCCCTACGGGCATCGATGCCGATGTCACCATCACAAAACCGATCGCTGCCAGACCAAAAGTCAGCCATAGCAGCGTGCGGTCATACATGATCAGACTGTCGGCGTCTTTATCACGCGAAGCCATCACCCAGCCTTTAAGTGCCGCGAAGATCCACGCCAGGACACCCAGTCCCGGTACGCGCGGCATTTTCAGACGAGGGAGAGAGAAGCGCATCAACCCAACTCCTTCGCTAAACGGGTAAAGACGTCACCGCGTTGCTCAAAGTTCTTGAACTGGTCAAGGCTGGCGCAGGCGGGCGACAACAGCACCATATCACCCGGCTGAACGCGCGGCGCCAGCAAACGCATCGCCTCTTCCATCGTCTCAGTCTGTTGGGCGATTTCCGGACGCAGTGCGGCAAGCTGCGCCCCGTCGCGCCCAAAGCAATACAGGCGGATACGGTCGCCGGTCAGATAGCGCGCCAGCGGAGAAAAGTCTGCCGACTTACCGTCGCCGCCCAGCAGCAGATGTAGCGTACCGTCCACATGCAAACCGTTTAGCGCCGCTTCGGTACTGCCGACGTTGGTCGCTTTCGAGTCGTTGATCCAACGTACGCCGTTATGCTCCAACGCCAGCTGGAAGCGATGCGCCAGACCGGTAAATGTCGTCAACGCCTTCAAACTGCTGGCGCGCGGCAAACCTACGGCGTCCGCCAGCGCCAGCGCCGCTAACGCATTGGTATAGTTATGCTGACCGGAAAGCTTCATCTCTTTCACGTTCAGCACCTTCTCGCCTTTGACTCGCAGCCAGGTTTCGCCCTGCTGACGATTAAGGTGATAATCACCCATATTGACGCCAAAGCTGACGCAGCGTTCATCGGCCCCGCGTACCGGCATCGTCAACGCGTCATCGGCATTCACTACGCACACTTTCGCCTTCTCGTAGACGCGCAGTTTCGCCGCCCGGTACTGTTGCAAACCAAACGGATACCGGTCCATATGATCTTCAGTGACGTTGAGCACCGTTGCCGCCGCCGCTTGCAAACTTGAGGTGGTTTCCAGTTGAAAACTGGATAATTCCAGCACGTACAATTCGCGATCGGCATCCAGCAGCATCAGCGCCGGAAGACCGATATTGCCGCCAACGCCGACATTGGCGCCCGCCGCCTTCGCCATCTCGCCCACTAAGGTGGTCACGGTGCTTTTGCCGTTCGAGCCGGTGATGGCCACAATCGGCGCTTGCGCTTCGCGGCAAAACAGTTCGATATCGCCGACAATTTCCACTCCAGCGCTGGCGGCAGCGCTAAGAGAGGGATGTGCCAGAGCAATACCAGGGCTGGCGACGATTAAATCCGCCGCTAAGAGCCACTCGTCGTTCAGGCCGCCAACGTGACGCTCAACCTCTTGCGGCAGCTTATCCAGACCCGGCGGCGTCACGCGAGTATCCATCACCCGCGGCGTCACGCCGCGGGCAAGGAAAAAGTCCACGCAAGAGAGTCCGGTTAAGCCCAGACCAATAATGACGACGTTTTTGTCCTGGTAATCAGCCATGATTAACGTACCTTCAGCGTTGCCAGGCCAATCAGCACCAGCATCAGCGAAATAATCCAGAAGCGCACAATCACGCGCGGTTCCGGCCAGCCTTTCAGTTCATAGTGGTGATGGATAGGCGCCATACGGAAAATACGCTGTCCGCGTAGTTTAAAGGAACCCACCTGCAGGATGACCGACAGAGTTTCCACCACAAAGACGCCGCCCATGATCACCAGCAGAAATTCCTGACGCAGCAGCACGGCGATAATGCCCAACGCGCCGCCCAACGCCAGCGATCCGACATCGCCCATAAAAACCTGCGCCGGATAGGTGTTAAACCACAAGAATCCTAATCCCGCGCCAACAATCGCCGTACAGACAATCACCAGCTCGCCCGCATGACGTAAATACGGAATATGCAGGTAATTGGCGAAGTTCATGTTCCCGGTCGCCCAGGCCACCAGCGCAAAGCCGGCGGCAACAAAAACAGTCGGCATGATCGCCAGGCCATCAAGCCCGTCGGTCAGGTTTACGGCGTTACCCGTACCGACGATGACAAAGTAGGACAGCAGAATGTAAAACAGCCCCAATTGCGGCATAACATCTTTAAAGAACGGCACCACCAGTTGGGTCGCGGGTGTGTCTTTCCCGACGAGATAAAGCGCAAAGGCCACGCCGAGCGCGATAACCGACATCCAGAAATATTTCCAGCGCGCAATCAGCCCTTTGGTATCTTTCCGCACCACTTTGCGGTAGTCATCGACAAAACCGATAATGCCGTAGCCAATCAATACCACCAGCACGCACCAGACGTACGGGTTAGACGGGTAAGCCCATAACAGAACGGAAATCACAATCGCCGTCAGGATCATGATGCCGCCCATCGTCGGCGTACCGCGTTTACTGAAGTGCGATTCCGGGCCATCGTTACGTACCACCTGGCCAAAAGAGAGTTTTTGCAGACGAGCGATCATACGCGGGCCCATCCATAAAGAGATGAACAGCGCGGTCAACAGGCTGACGATGGCGCGAAACGTCAGATAAGAAAAGACGTTAAAGCCGGAATAATATTTGACCAAATGCTCGGCCAGCCAAACTAACATGAACCTTTCTCCTGTAACGCATGAACCACATCTTCCATCGCGGCGCTGCGTGATCCTTTCACTAAAATAGTCATCATTGGTTGCTCCTGAAGCAGAGCGTGTAAACGCGCAATGAGCGCGGCTTTATCGGCAAAATGTTCGCCGACGCCGCTGGCGTGGCTGATAGCCTGACTGAGTTTTCCGGTGCTTAACACGCGATCAATACCCGCCGCTTTTGCGGCCTCGCCAACCTGGAGGTGGCACGCTTCGCTTTCTGCGCCCAGCTCGGCCATATCGCCTACCACCAGCACGCGGTAGCCGGGCATTTCAGAAAGAACCTGCACTGCGGCGGTCATCGAACCGACGTTGGCGTTATAAGCGTCATCCAGTACCAGTTGGTTTTCACTTAATTGAATCGGGAACAGACGCCCGGGTACGGCTTTTAACGCCGCCAGCCCTGCTTTAATCGCCGTCAGCGTCGCCCCCACCGCCATTGATAAAGCAGCGGCCGCCAGCGCGTTGGCAATATTGTGCCGCCCCGGCAACGGCAGCAGCACATCAATGCTGCCCATCGGGGTTTGCAGGGTAAATTCGGTACCGTGTGACGTCACGTGGATATTCGCAGCGGTAAAGTCGCTGTTTGCCGCATTCGGCGAAAAACGCCACACCTGACGATCGCCAATAATGCTTTGCCAGTTCAGCCAGTCATTATTATCGGCATTCATAATCGCGATACCGTTCTCAGGCAAACCGGTATAGATTTCGCCTTTCGCTTTCGCCACGCCGGCCAACGAGCCGAAACCTTCCAGATGCGCCGCCGCCAGGTTATTGACCAGCGCCGCTTCCGGGCGCGTCAGGCTAACGGTCCAGGCGATTTCTCCCTGGTGGTTAGCGCCTAACTCGATTACCGCATAGTCATAATCATGGTTTAAGCGCAGCAGCGTTATCGGCACGCCGATGTCGTTGTTAAAATTGCCTGCGGTATACAAAGTATTTCCGCACTGGCTAAGAATCGCGGCGGTCATCTCTTTGACCGAGGTTTTGCCGGACGAACCGGTTAACGCCACCACCCGCGCCGGTACCTGCATACGTACCCAGGCGGCCAGTTGGCCAAATGCCTGACGCGTGTCTTTTACAATCACCTGCGGAAGATCGATATCCAGAGGACGACTGACCAGCAGGGCGCCAGCGCCGTTCGCTTTTGCTTTATCAGCAAAATCATGCGCATCAAAGCGTTCCCCTTTCAGCGCCACGAACAGGCATCCCGGCGTCACTTTCCGTGTGTCGGTAATGACCGTATCGAGCGTGAGATCCGCCCCGCGGTGTTCGGCGCCAAGGACATCGGCAATTTTGCTGAGCGTTACGCTAATCATGCGATCACCCCCAGCAAACGCGCTGCGGTCACGCGGTCTGAATAATCAAGACGCTGCGTGCCGACAATCTGGTAATCCTCGTGCCCTTTACCTGCAATCAGCACGACGTCATTGTCTTTTGCCTGCATAATGGCATTGGTTACCGCCTCAGCGCGGCCTTCCATTACCCTGACCTGCCCGGCATCCAGCATTCCGGCCAGAATATCGTTGATAATGGCGCGCGGCTCCTCGGTACGCGGGTTATCGTCAGTCACCACGACGATATCCGCGAATTCTTCGGCAATGGCCCCCATGAGTGGGCGCTTACCTTTGTCACGATCCCCGCCACAGCCAAAGACGCACCACAATTTTCCGGCGCAGTGCAGGCGCGCCGCCTGCAACGCTTTTTCCAGCGCATCCGGCGTGTGTGCGTAATCCACCACCACCGTCGGTTTGCCTGGCGCAGTGAACACTTCCATCCGCCCGCAAACCGGCTGCAAACGCGCGGCGGTTTTCAGCAAATCCGTTAACGGATAGCCCAGCGCCAGTAGCGTCGCCAATGCCAGCAGTAAGTTGCTGACGTTAAACGCGCCCATCAGGCGGCTTTCGATTTCGCCTTCACCCCAGCTTGAAGCAAAACGAATCGTCGCTCCGCGGTCGTGGTAGTCCACCGCCTCCGCTTTCAGCCAACGACCATGACAGTTAGGGTTGATATGCCCTTCCATTGATACCGCGACCGCATCGGGTAGCGACGCCAGCCAGCGGCGTCCAACTTCATCATCGGCGTTGACGATTGCCTGACCATGATGGTGGGTGGAATAAAGCATCCATTTTGCCGCCTCGTAATGCGCCATATCGCCATGATAGTCGAGATGGTCGCGGCTCAAATTAGTAAACACGGAGGCGGCAAATTTCAGCGCCGCCACGCGATGCTGCACCAGGCCGTGAGAAGAGACTTCCATCGCGCCGAAGGTCGCGCCCTGCGCAACCAGACTGGCCAGCACATGCTGAACATCCACAGCGGAACCGGTTGTGTTCTCCGTCGGGATCACTTTACCCAACAGTCCGTTGCCTACCGTTCCCATCACTGCGCTGGTTTCGCCGAGCAACTGGCTCCACTGCGCCAGTAGTTGGGTGGTGGTGGTCTTGCCATTGGTGCCGGTCACCGCCACCAGACGCATGTTTTCAGATGGCTCATGGTAAAAGCGGCCCGCCAGCGCAGATAAACGCTCATTGAGCTGGCTGAGATAGACGACTGGTACGCCGTGCATTTCGCGAATCTCACCGTCGCTCGCCTCGTCTTTCGCCTCTGCAATAATGGCAGCTACGCCTTGCGCTATCGCCTGCGGGATATATCGACGCCCGTCCGCCTGATGACCCACTACTGCCACAAAGAGATCGCCCGCCGCAGCCACACGGCTGTCGAGCGTCATCTCTCGCAGTTCTCGCGCGGGTAGTCCAGCCACCCACGGAGCAAGAAGGTCGCGCAAATTACGATCTGCCACCTGTTCCCTCGCCTTGATTAATTACGAATTCATTTTTTTCGCCCGTTGCCAGCGCGTCCGGTTCGATGTTCATGGTGCGCAGAACGCCGCCCATGATGGCACCAAATACCGGCGCGGAAACGGCGCCGCCGTAGTATTTACCCGCCTGCGGATCGTTGATGACAACCACCAGAGCGAAGCGCGGCTGACTCGCAGGCGCGACGCCTGCGGTGTAAGCAATGTATTTGTTGATGTAGCGACCGTCCGGCCCCACTTTTTTCGCCGTACCGGTTTTAATCGCGATACGGTAGCCTTTAATTGCCGCCTTCACGCCGCCGCCGCCCGGCAGCGCCACGCTTTCCATCATATGCACCACGGTGCGTACGGTGGATTCAGGGAAGATGCGTTCGCCGGGTACAGGCGGATCAACTTTGGTAATCGACAGCGGGCGATAAATGCCATAGCTGCCGATCGTTGCATAGACTCGCGCTAACTGTAACGGCGTTACCATTAGCCCGTAGCCGAAAGAGAAGGTGGCCCTCTCTATGTCGGACCACCGTTGTTTTTGAGGATATAAGCCACTGCGTTCTCCGACCAACCCCAAATTGGTCGCCTTTCCTAGCCCAAAACGTGAGTAAGTATCTACTAACGCTGAGGACGGCATCGCTAACGCCAGTTTGGATACGCCGACGTTACTCGACTTCTGTAGAACCCCGGTCAGGGTTAATTCGCTGTAGCGCGCCACGTCTTTAATTTCGTGGCCGTTAATTCGGTATGGAACGGTATTCAACACCGTATTTTCGTTGACGATACCGCGCTGAAGCGCGGTCATCACCACCATCGGCTTAACCGTAGAACCCGGTTCAAACACGTCGGTGATGGTACGGTTACGCATCGCGTCTTTCGGCGTACCGGCAAGGTTGTTAGGGTTATAGGAAGGGCTATTCGCCATCGCCAGTACTTCACCGGTATTGACATCGACCAGCACCGCGCTACCGGATTCCGCCTTGTTAAACGCCACCGCGTTGTTCAGTTCGCGGTAAACCAGCGCCTGTAAGCGTTCATCAATGCTTAACGCCAGGTTGTGCGCTGCCTGACTGTCAGTGGAGGAGATATCTTCAATCACGCGGCCATAGCGGTCTTTACGCACGATTCGCTCGCCAGGCTGACCGGTAAGCCACTTATCAAAGCTCTTTTCAACGCCTTCAATCCCCTGACTGTCGACGTTGGTAAAACCGATGAGGTGAGCGGTTACTTCTCCTGACGGGTAGTAGCGGCGGGACTCTTCACGTAAATGAATCCCCGGCAGTTTGAGTTTTTTGATGTAGTCCGCCATGTCAGGATTTACCTGGCGCGCCAGATAAATAAAACGCCCTTTCGGGTTGGCGTTGATACGGGCGGAGAGCTGATCGAGCGGAATATTGAGCGCAGTAGAAAGCGCTTTCCAGCGATCGCCGACGCTGATGCCGCCGGCGTCATGAACTTCTTTCGGGTCGGCCCAAATAGCCTTAACCGGTACGCTGACCGCCAGTGGACGCCCGGAACGGTCGGTAATCATACCGCGTGAGGTGGAGACTTCCTGAACACGCAGCGAACGCATATCGCCCTGACGCACCAGCATATCCGGGGCGATAATCTGTAGCCACGCCGCGCGTCCAAGTAAAAAAACCAACGCCAGTAAAATACAGCCGCACAGCAACGCAAAACGCCAACTGATGAAGTTGGTCTGTTCTTCCTGGCGTTTCGATTTTTGCGTTTTTGCCGCTGCTTTCATGCGTCGCGTTTATCCTTATTTTTGCACTACGATATTTTCTTGGGACGGATCAACATGCTGCATTTGCAGCTTTTCCGTTGCGATCCGCTCCACCCGGCTGTGATCGCCGAGCGCATTTTCTTCAAGGATCAGGTTGCGCCATTCAATGTCCAATGCATCGCGCTCCAGAACCAGTTGTTCACGCTGCGCGGTGAGTAAACGAGTATGGTGCGCCGTCGTGACCACCGTCACCGCCGTTAAAATGATGCAAATGAACAAGCAGAGTGGCAGCTTCCCGAACCGCAAAAGATCGTCACCGATCACGCCAGGCAAGGCATGGCGTTCGTTGCTTCCTATCGATCCTTTAACTTTGCTTAGGGCTTCTGTCACTCTGCTGATCATGCGTTCGTCCTCTCTGCGATACGCAGAACTGAACTACGGGCCCGAGGATTTTCAGCCACCTCTTTTTCACCCGGCATCAACTTGCCTAACGCTCGTAACTCACGACCGCCCAGTTTTTTGAGCTGCGCTTCCGTCATCGGTAATCCCGCCGGTACCTGCGGACCGCGGCTTTGCTCACGCATAAAGCGTTTCACAATACGGTCTTCCAGCGAGTGGAAACTGATGATTGAAAGCCGCCCGCCTGGGGCCAGTACGCTGAGCGAGCTTTTTAGCGCCTGCTCTATCTCCTCCAGTTCACTGTTTACCCAGATGCGCACCGCCTGGAAGGTACGGGTCGCGGGATGTTTGAATTTGTCTTTTACCGGGGTCGCCGCCGCAACCACTTCCGCCAGCTCTTTGGTGCGGGTCATCGGCTGTTCGCGATTGCGCTCAACAATGGCGCGAGCAATACGTTTGGCAAAACGCTCCTCGCCGAATGTTTTCAGCACCCAGGCGATATCCGCCTCCTCCGCCGTTTGTAACCACTCGGCGGCAGACTGGCCGCGCGTCGGGTCCATTCGCATATCCAGCGGACCGTCGCGCATGAATGAAAAACCGCGCTCCGCATCGTCAAGCTGCGGAGAAGAGACGCCAAGATCGAGAAGGATCCCGTCAATCTTGCCGGTAAGCTCGCGCTCGGCTACATAATCAGCCAGCGCGGAAAAAGGTCCATGAATGATGGAGAAGCGAGGATCATTAATGGTCTGCGCAACGGCGATCGCCTGCGGATCGCGATCGATCGCCAGCAAGCGCCCCTCTTCGCCCAGTTGCGAGAGGATCAGGCGCGAGTGGCCGCCGCGACCAAATGTGCCATCAATATAGATACCATCCGGACGAATATTCAGCCCATTAACGGCTTCATCCAACAGTACCGTAGTGTGTTTAAAATTTTCCATCATCTTATAGAGACAAGTCCTGCAGCCGCTCCGATAACGTTTCGGTAGCTGACTGTTCAGCGTCGATATCTTCCTTGACCTGTTGATACCAGGTCGTTTCATCCCACAGCTCAAATTTGTTGAACTGTCCAACCAGCATCACTTCTTTCGTCAGTCCGGCATGTTGCCGCAGAACTGGCGCGATCAGTAATCGACCTGCACCATCCATCTGACATTCGCTGGCATGGCCCAACAGTAAACGCTGTACGCGACGTTCTACCGGGTTCATGCTCGACAAACGAGATAACTTTTGCTCAATAATTTCCCATTCAGGCAGGGGGTAAAGCAGCAGGCATGGGTGATGGATGTCAATGGTACATACCATTTGACCGGTAGCGCTCTCGATCAGTTGCTCCCGATAACGGGTCGGCACGGTCAGGCGCCCTTTACTGTCGAGATTGACTAACGTTGCCCCCCGGAACATGCCAGTCTCACCCCTTCTTACCACTTTATCCCACAAATTCCCACTCGAAGGAGTTTACGGAGCGGAGGAAAAGCTTGTCAAGCAAGTCACAACGCTTACCTAAGTAAAAAAGCCAATGTTTACGGCGAATATCTGCGTTGATTAATTTCCACCCAGCGTGCAAGTCAAATTAACGTTATGAATATTTGTAAGAAAAAAACCAAAGACCCACCGCCGTTTAAAACGGACTCAATATAATCCGAGAAAAATATAAAGTGTCAGTTTGCGACGCGAGCGGCATTTTAGGACATATTGCACCGTGTTAACAGTGCCTGTTTAACGTGTGCAGCGCCTGCTATACCAGCGCCTACGAGCGACTGTCGCGCCAAAGACAAAAAGTGGCTGTTAATTCGACGATTTCTTGCCTGCTTGTAACAAAACAAGACAAAGGAAAAGACTCGTTACGTCTTAATTAGTGGAATATGGACGATTTCGGACAAAAGAAAGGTAATAAAAAAGAATTTTCGGATAATTTTAAGGAATAATCTTAATTATTTAAGGGATATTTTTACTGATACGCATTTGTTTGACGGCGGCAGAAGAGAGAGTCTTTTACCGCCGATCCTTTAGCTACGGCTCAGAATGCCGCGACGATACAGGTTTCGCCGAATACGCGTTAAGCCAGGTTTCGGCTTACGCGGTTCATCAAGACTTGCCAGCACAATCTCCAGCACGCGTTCCGCGACATCACGATGACGCTGCGCCACCGCCAGTACCGGGCATTGCAGAAAATCCAGCAGCTCATGATCGCCGAAGGTCGCAATCGCTAAATCCGAAGGCAGTTTTCCATCGCGCCGCAGCGTAACGTCCATCACGCCCTGTAATAGCGCGAACGATGTCGTAAAGAGCGCCTGCGGCATAGGATGCGTTTCCAGCCATTTCTCAAACAACTGCGCGGCGGCTTCGCGCTCATAGCTGTTGGCATATAAGAAATTCACCTCCCGCGGATCGTCTTTCCATGCGGTGCGGAACCCCTGCTCGCGCAGGAAACTGACGGACAACTCCGGCAGCGCGCCCAAATAAAGCACCGTTTCCGCCGGGAATTTACGCAGCTCTTCCGCCAGCATCTCGGCATCATCCTGATCGGCGCCGACCACGCTGGTGAAATGTTCGCGATCCAGCGCGCGGTCGAGCGCGACGATGGGGAACGGATCGTTGGCCCAGCGCTGATAGAAGGGATGCTCCGGCGGTAACGAAGTTGAAACAATGATTGCATCCACCTGGCGTTGCAAAAGGTGCTCAATGCAGCGCATTTCGTTATCCGGCTGATCTTCAGAACAGGCGATCAGCAGTTGGTAGCCACGCTGGCGTGCCTGGCGCTCAAGATAGTTTGCGATACGGGTGTAGCTCGTGTTTTCAAGGTCCGGGATCACCAGACCAATGGAACGTGTGCGTCCAGCACGCAGCCCGGCAGCCACAGCGTTAGGATGGTAATTGTGCTCACGCACTACCGCCATGACTTTTTCTACGGTTTTGTCGCTCACGCGGTATTGCTTTGCTTTACCGTTTATAACGTAGCTTGCAGTTGTGCGCGAGACACCGGCCAGCCGAGCGATTTCATCCAGTTTCACAATTGCCCCTTGTGTAAATTGTACAAACCATAACCTTTATGTCGGCATGGGTTAAAATCGTTAACATCTAAGCGCAGTTTGATCACTCCGGCAACCGCTTTTATTCGGGGTTACCACGGATTTCGCAAAAAAAAGCCCAACCGGTGATATTGGGTTGGGCGATAATTCCTGTTGGCCGGATAAAACGCAAGCGCGTCGTCATCCGGCAAATCTGCTCAGCGCATAATCTTATCGCCGCGCGAAAGCCCGACGACGCCTGAACGCGCCACTTCAACAATTTTCGCCACGTCGCGCAGCGAGGCCAGAAAAGCATCCAGTTTATCGCTGGTGCCCGCCAGTTGAACGGTATACAGCGTTGGCGTAACGTCAATAATCTGACCACGGAAAATTTCCGTATTACGCTTCACCTCTTCCCGTCCGTAGCCGCTGGCCTGGATTTTCACCAGCATGATTTCCCGCTCAACGTGCGCTCCCTGACCCAGCTCGCTGACGCGCAGCACATCAACCAGCTTGTGCAGTTGCTTTTCAATTTGCTCAAGCACTTTTTCATCGCCTACCGTCTGGATAGTCATGCGCGACAACGTCGGATCGTCCGTCGGCGCGACGGTCAGGCTTTCAATATTATATCCGCGTTGCGAAAAGAGGCCGATAACCCGCGATAACGCCCCAGATTCGTTTTCCAGTAATACCGATAAAATCCGGCGCATCATCAGGTCCTCTCCGTTTTGCTTAACCACATTTCGTCCATCCCGCCCCCGCGAATCTGCATCGGATAGACATGCTCGCTGCCATCAACGGTGACATCGACGAACACCAGTCGGTTATTACGCACATGCTCAAGGGCTTCGCTGAGTTTACTTTCCAGCTCATCCGGACGGTTAATCTGCAGCCCGACATGGCCATATGCTTCCGCCAGGCGCACAAAATCCGGCAACGACTGCATATAAGACTGAGAATGGCGACCGGAATAGATCATATCCTGCCACTGTTTCACCATCCCCAGATAACGGTTGTTCAGGTTCAGAACCAGTACCGGCAATTCATACTGTAAGGCTGTCGACAGCTCCTGAATGTTCATCTGTATACTGCCATCGCCGGTCACGCAGACCACCATTTCTTTCGGCAGGGCCATTTTAACGCCCAGCGCAGCCGGTAGGCCAAAACCCATCGTGCCGAGCCCGCCGGAATTAATCCAGCGACGTGGTTTATCGAACGGGTAGTAGAGGGCGGCAAACATCTGGTGTTGTCCTACATCGGACGTCACGTAAGCGTCGCCCTTCGTCAGACGCCAGAGGGTTTCAATCACCGCCTGGGGTTTAATGCTTTCGCTTTCCGCGTCATATTTCAGGCACTGACGGGCGCGCCAGACCTCTATCTGCTGCCACCAGTCGCGAATATCATCCTGCGGCTGAGACGGCGCATCCTGCGCCAGTAGCTCCAGCATTTGTTCCAGTACCAGGCGGGCATCGCCCACCACCGGGATATCAGCGTTAACCGTTTTGGATATGGACGTCGGGTCAATGTCGATGTGTAATACCGTCGCGTTCGGACAATATTTAGCGAGATTATTCGTCGTGCGGTCGTCAAATCGTACGCCAACAGCGAAAATCACGTCGGCGTTATGCATGGTCATATTGGCTTCATAAGTGCCATGCATTCCCAGCATTCCTAACGACTGGCGATGAGTAGCAGGAAACGCGCCCAGTCCCATTAATGAAGAGACCACCGGCAGGTTAAAGGTTTCAATGATGTGGCGCAGCGGCGCATAGCAGGCCGCGCTTATCGCCCCTCCCCCAACATAGACCACCGGTTTTTTTGCCGACGCCAGCGTTTGCAAAGCACGCTTAATTTGTCCTTTATGTCCTGATGTTGTGGGATTGTAAGAGCGCATACTGACCGTTTCCGGCCAGGCATACGGCATTTTTTTCGCCGGATTCAAAATATCTTTCGGCAGATCCACGACCACCGGTCCAGGACGTCCGCTTGCCGCCAGCCAGAAGGCCTTTTTAAGCACCAGGGGAATATCTTCCGTCTGTTTGACCAGGAAGCTATGTTTGACCACCGGTCGGGAAATCCCCACCATGTCGCACTCCTGAAAGGCATCATAGCCAATCAATGAGGTGGCGACCTGGCCGGAAAGAATCACCAGCGGAATGGAATCCATATAGGCCGTAGCAATCCCGGTAATCGCATTGGTCGCTCCCGGTCCGGAAGTCACCAGCACCACGCCAACGTCGCCAGTAGCTCGCGCCAGGCCATCCGCCATATGCACCGCGGCCTGCTCATGACGCACCAGCACATGATCGATCCCTCCAACGGTATGTAGCGCATCATAAATATCAAGCACTGCGCCTCCAGGATAGCCGAACACCTGCTTTACGCCTTGATCGATAAGCGATCGGACGACCATCTCGGCTCCAGACAACATCTCCACGGCTTGCCTCCACTTTATACCTGTCATCACGGTTTGACGGACACCTTAACCGCTCGCTATCACGCCTGGCAATTAGATGGAATGACGTAAAGACGGGGAAGGTTAGAATAATCAGGAGGCAAGAAGAGAAAAAATGGAGAAATACTCCGTCTGAATCACACCAGGTAATAAATAATCGCTTATAAATGCAGACTTACAGCAATTCATCTATTTTTCACAGCGACGAAAAGAATCGCTCACCGTTAATTCAGCATAAAATTTTTGATATACGCTAAAAAGCAGAATAAACCAGAATTTGTTTCTGATTTATTCTGCCCGGTTTTATCGCTTACAAACAGAAACTAATAAATCTTCCATCCATTGGTGCCCTTTATCACGCCCAGCCGCTTCATGCCAGGAAAGGTAGCATGTCCGGCTATTCAGTTTTAAAGGCAACGGCAATATTTGCAGATCCAGCGACTCCGCAAACTCTTCCGCCAGCCAGCGCGGGGCAATAGCGACCAAATGCGTCTGCGAAACCACGTTCAGAACGCTGATAAGCGCCATGCCCTGATAAGCCACGCTCGACTGTTTATCCGGCGTGTCATACCACGGCTGACTAAATGACGCATAACGATCGAGAGAAACAACCGCATGTTGTTCATTATAAACATCGCCTTCCAGTAGCGGGCCGCTAATACGCGGGTGTTTTCGGCTGGCGACTAAAACCATTTCATCTTTAAATAGCGGTACGCTGGTAAACTCAGGGCGACGGAATTCTTCATAACTAATAACGAACTCGGTTTCCTGATAGCGTAGCTGATGCTCAGTATTCTGATTCAACGACGCTTTAAAAACGACATGAATATTTGGCGCAATTTTTTCTACACGATTATAAATCTGTGACGTCAGGATATTATCCAGCGGACTGCACACGCAAAGATTGAATACACGTTCGCTGCTGGTCGGCTCAAACCCCGATCCCGGCAATTCATTTTGCACCAATTGCAACGCCTGACGGACTGAACCAAATAACTGAAATGCACGGGCAGTCGGCTGAATTCCTCGTCCATATCGAACAAAAAGTTCGTCATTAAACATAACCTTCAGACGCGCTACGGCGTTACTGACCGCAGGCTGCGACATTCCCAGCGTGTGGGCGGCGCGCGTAATATTCTGCTCTTGCATTACCGCATCGAACACGGTCAATAGGTTCAAATCAACCATGCGAAGCTGTGGTTTGCCCATATCTAAAAGATGCGGCTTTTCGGTTTTGACCTCTGGCATATTTAACTCCACTGTCACGCTTAACTCCCTTTTTCTGGCTGAAGGCAGAAATAATTCCTGAAAATATGATTTACCATGCATATAAAATAAGAAAAAGGGAAAGCGTTAAAATTCGGAAAACATAAAGACGCTGACAGAGACAAATAGAATGCCAGCGCAAGCGTAATGTGTCCTGAGTCACACCATTGCGATTCATAATGTTTAAATTACGCAAGCAATATAACCATAACTATGGCGAATACACAATCATACACCAAGTGAATGATCATTTAAGTTTCAATTAAATGTTTATATTATTAATAGCTAAAAAGTTAACATTAATTTATCAATAACTTTATCCTTATCCATTAAGTAAACAAGGTTATTTGTTAAAATATAAAACAAATCAAAAAGATAAACCAAACCTTTAGCATACCTTTAACAGGCCATTCCCCTAACCAATTTGCAAACAAAAATGCCTAAATATTTCAAACAATGAAAAGTATGAATGTCCACTCGTTCTTTTATCCTTTATTGGACGCGCAGCCCAGCACAATTAGCTAAAGTACGTATCCGGATATCGTCAACAAAATGCAATGGCGACAGAAATCAGAGTTGACATTAAACGGCATATCCAGTACCACTAAAAGCATATCGCATTCGCTGGAGCTGAATTAATGTCACATATCGTTCGTTTCACTGGGCTACTACTACTCAACGCATTTATTGTGCGCGGTAGACCGGTGGGCGGCATTCAACATTAAGTCAGCTCGAAGTCAAACAAAACCCGCGCCGTTGCGCGGGTTTTTTTATGCCTGACGCAAGGCGCCCCTGGAGACAAGGACCACATCATGAGCCAGCAAGTCATTATTTTTGATACGACCTTACGCGACGGCGAACAAGCGTTACAGGCCAGCCTGAGCGCGAAAGAGAAGCTGCAGATTGCCCTGGCCCTTGAGCGCATGGGTGTTGATGTCATGGAAGTGGGCTTCCCGGTCTCTTCTCCGGGTGATTTTGAATCTGTCCAAACCATCGCCCGCACCATCAAAAACAGTCGCGTTTGCGCCCTGGCGCGTTGTGTAGAAAAAGACATCGACGTCGCGGCACAGGCGCTGAAGGTCGCCGACGCGTTTCGTATTCATACTTTTATCGCCACCTCGCCAATGCACATCGCCACCAAGCTGCGCAGCACGCTGGATGAGGTCATCGAACGCGCGGTATACATGGTTAAGCGTGCGCGTAATTACACTGATGACGTGGAGTTCTCCTGCGAAGATGCTGGCCGGACGCCTGTTGACGATCTGGCGCGCGTGGTGGAAGCCGCTATAAACGCCGGCGCGAGAACCATTAATATTCCCGATACCGTGGGCTATACCATGCCGTTTGAGTTCGCGGGAATCATTTCCGGCCTGTATGAACGTGTCCCCAATATCGACAAAGCTATCATCTCCGTTCATACCCACGACGATTTAGGGATAGCGGTAGGCAACTCGCTGGCGGCAGTACATGCGGGCGCGCGTCAGGTTGAAGGCGCGATGAACGGCATCGGAGAACGTGCCGGTAACTGCGCACTGGAAGAAGTGATCATGGCGATTAAAGTACGCAAAGACATCATGAACGTACACACCAACATCAATCACCACGAAATCTGGCGCACCAGCCAGACCGTCAGCCAGATCTGTAACATGCCGATCCCGGCCAACAAAGCGATTGTCGGCAGCGGCGCTTTCGCCCACTCTTCCGGCATCCACCAGGATGGCGTCCTCAAGAACCGCGAAAACTATGAAATCATGACGCCAGAGTCCATCGGTCTGAACCAGATACAGCTGAACCTGACCTCCCGCTCTGGCCGTGCCGCCGTGAAACATCGCATGGAAGAGATGGGTTACAAGGACACAGACTACAACATGGACCACCTGTACGACGCGTTCCTGAAGCTGGCGGACAAAAAAGGCCAGGTGTTCGACTATGACCTGGAAGCGCTGGCGTTTATTAATAAACAGCAAGAAGAACCAGAGCATTTCCGTCTGGATTACTTCAGCGTGCAGTCCGGCTCCAGCGATATCGCCACCGCTTCCGTGAAGCTGGCCTGTGGTGAAAAGATCAAGGCCGAAGCGGCGAACGGCAACGGCCCGGTCGACGCCATCTATCAGGCGATTAACCGCATCACTGGCTACGACGTTGAGTTGGTTAAATACGACCTGAACGCCAAAGGCCAGGGCAAAGACGCGCTGGGTCAGGTCGATATCGTCGTGAACCATCATGGTCGCCGCTTCCACGGCGTCGGGCTGGCGACGGATATCGTCGAATCCTCCGCCAAAGCGATGGTGCACGTACTGAACAATATCTGGCGCGCCGCCGAAGTTGAAAAAGAATTGCAACGCAAAGCTCAAAATAAAGAGAACAACAAGGAAACCGTGTAATGTCGAAGAACTATCATATTGCCGTACTGCCGGGCGACGGTATCGGCCCGGAAGTCATGGCGCAAGCCCTGAAAGTTATGGATGCGGTACGCAGTCGTTTTGATATGCGTATCACCACCAGCCGCTATGACGCCGGCGGTATTGCTATCGACAATCATGGTCATCCACTGCCGAAAGCCACCGTTGAAGGGTGTGAGCAGGCGGATGCCATTCTGTTTGGCTCCGTCGGCGGCCCGAAATGGGAAAATTTGCCCCCGGAAAGCCAGCCAGAGCGCGGCGCTCTGCTGCCGCTGCGCAAACATTTCAAATTATTCAGTAACCTGCGTCCGGCGAAACTGTATCAGGGACTGGAAGCATTTTGCCCGTTGCGCGCCGATATCGCCGCTAACGGTTTCGATATCCTGTGCGTGCGCGAGCTGACCGGCGGGATCTATTTCGGACAGCCAAAAGGCCGTGAAGGCAGCGGTCAGTACGAAAAAGCCTTTGATACCGAAGTTTATCACCGCTTTGAGATCGAGCGCATTGCCCGTATCGCCTTTGAATCGGCGCGTAAACGCCGCCGTAAAGTCACCTCTATTGATAAAGCCAACGTACTGCAAAGCTCTATCCTGTGGCGTGAGATCGTCAATGATGTCGCGAAAACGTATCCCGATGTGGAACTCGCGCACATGTATATCGATAACGCCACCATGCAGTTGATTAAAGACCCGTCGCAGTTTGACGTACTGCTGTGCTCTAACCTGTTCGGCGACATTCTGTCCGACGAATGCGCCATGATCACCGGCTCAATGGGGATGTTGCCCTCCGCCAGCCTGAACGAGCAAGGGTTTGGCCTGTATGAACCGGCTGGCGGCTCCGCGCCGGATATCGCCGGGAAAAATATCGCCAATCCAATTGCGCAGATCTTGTCGCTGGCGTTGCTGCTGCGCTACAGCCTGGATGCCAACGATGCGGCAACGGCCATTGAACAGGCGATCAATCGCGCATTAGAAGAGGGCGTTCGCACCGGCGATTTAGCCAGGGGCGCTGCCGCAGTCAGTACCGATGAGATGGGCGATATTATCGCCCGCTATGTCGCAGAAGGGGTGTAATCATGGCCAAAACATTATACGAAAAATTATTTGATGCCCACGTGGTCTTTGAGGCGCCAAACGAAACGCCGCTGCTGTACATCGACCGCCACCTGGTGCATGAAGTCACCTCGCCGCAGGCGTTTGACGGTCTGCGCGCGCACCATCGTCCGGTACGTCAGCCAGGGAAAACCTTCGCCACGATGGATCACAACGTCTCGACGCAGACTAAAGACATTAATGCTTCCGGTGAAATGGCGCGTATCCAGATGCAGGAGCTGATTAAGAACTGTAGCGAGTTCGGCGTCGAGCTGTATGACCTGAATCACCCGTATCAGGGCATCGTCCATGTGATGGGGCCGGAACAGGGCGTCACCCTGCCGGGCATGACCATCGTCTGCGGCGACTCCCACACCGCCACCCACGGCGCGTTTGGCGCGCTGGCCTTCGGCATAGGCACTTCTGAGGTAGAACATGTACTGGCGACGCAAACCCTGAAACAGGGGCGCGCTAAAACCATGAAGATTGAAGTCACGGGCAACGCCGCGCCGGGCATTACCGCCAAAGACATCGTGCTGGCGATCATCGGTAAAACCGGCAGCGCCGGCGGCACCGGACACGTGGTGGAATTTTGCGGCGACGCTATCCGCGCGCTGAGTATGGAAGGCCGCATGACGCTGTGCAATATGGCGATTGAGATGGGCGCCAAAGCCGGTCTGGTCGCCCCGGATGAAACCACTTTCAACTACGTAAAAGGGCGTTTGCACGCGCCGAAGGGCCGCGATTTTGACGAAGCCGTCGAGTACTGGAAAACGCTGAAAACCGATGACGGCGCGACCTTTGATACTGTCGTCACCCTGCGAGCAGAAGAGATCGCGCCGCAGGTGACCTGGGGCACGAATCCGGGCCAGGTGATTTCCGTCACCGACATCATCCCCGATCCCGCCTCCTTTAGCGATCCGGTTGAGCGCGCCAGCGCCGAAAAAGCGCTGGCTTATATGGGCTTACAGCCGGGCATA
Source organism: Salmonella sp. 741265116_PST (assembly GCF_046567715.1). NCBI lineage: Bacteria > Pseudomonadati > Pseudomonadota > Gammaproteobacteria > Enterobacterales > Enterobacteriaceae > Salmonella > Salmonella sp. 741265116_PST. Next base: position 90,683 of record NZ_JBKFPH010000017.1, read on the forward strand.
CCGTTAACGGACGTTGCTATCGATAAAGTCTTTATCGGCTCTTGTACCAATTCGCGCATTGAAGATTTGCGCGCGGCGGCGGAAGTCGCCAAAGGGCGCAAAGTTGCGCCGGGCGTGCAGGCGCTGGTGGTGCCGGGTTCAGGTCCGGTGAAAGCGCAGGCGGAAGCGGAAGGTCTGGACAAGATCTTTATCGAAGCAGGATTTGAATGGCGCTTACCGGGCTGTTCCATGTGCCTGGCCATGAATAATGACCGCCTGAACCCGGGCGAGCGCTGCGCATCCACCAGCAACCGTAACTTTGAAGGCCGTCAGGGCCGCGGGGGTCGCACGCATTTAGTCAGCCCGGCGATGGCCGCCGCTGCCGCCGTTACCGGCCACTTCGCCGACATTCGCAGCATCAAATAAGGAAACTACCATGGCAGAGAAATTTACCCAGCATACCGGCCTGGTTGTCCCACTGGATGCCGCCAACGTCGATACCGATGCAATTATCCCTAAACAGTTTTTGCAGAAGGTTACGCGCACCGGTTTTGGCGCCCATCTGTTTAACGACTGGCGCTTCCTGGACGAAAATGGCCAACAGCCAAATCCGGAATTCGTGCTGAACTTTCCGGAATATCAAGGCGCGTCGATACTGCTGGCGCGGGAGAACTTTGGCTGCGGCTCTTCACGCGAACACGCGCCGTGGGCGTTGACCGACTACGGCTTTAAAGTGGTGATCGCGCCAAGCTTCGCCGACATTTTCTACGGCAACAGCTTTAACAACCAACTGCTGCCGGTAACCCTGAGCGACGCACAGGTCGATGAGCTGTTTGCTCTGGTGAAAGCCAATCCGGGGATTCATTTTGAAGTGGATCTGGAAGCACAGGTGGTGAAAGCAGGCGATAAAACCTACAGCTTTAAAATCGACGACTTCCGCCGCCACTGCATGTTGAACGGTCTGGACAGCATCGGGCTGACGCTGCAGCACGAAGACGCGATTGCCGCCTACGAAAATAAACAACCGGCATTTATGCGGTAACCTTTCACGCCTTACCGGGCCTACAGGTTATGCAATATCACCCGGTTGCCACTATATTCTGTAGGCCAGATAAGCGTAGCGCCATCAAACTTCGGGTTACTCATCGGTCGCTCATGCCGGGGATATTCCGGCATTTTTTATACGCCTTTTACTCACCCGCTCACCCCCGCGTGACCACAGAAACCGCCGTATAAATCCCGTTGAGACGCCGTCCCATCGTCGTTATCCAGAAACAGCCGAAATAAAAAAAGCCAGCAGGTATTCTCTGCTGGCGGGTGATTTTAGGCTATCGCCTACACCAATACTCAGTCACACATGATGTCTGCAATTGGCTTCAATCGGTCGCCTCCCACTGCATCAGTTCCGCGAGCATTTTTAAGCGCTGCGACGCGCTCAGGCAAGCCAGCCAGGACGTTTTTTCCGTCGCGGCAAAATATCTCAACCAGAACTGGTGCATAGTGACCTCTTCCTCTTGCTTCATCGAAAGGTATTATTGGCCTAATATAGGGATAATAAAATTGCTGAGTTTTTCATCGGAGTTCCCCTTTTATGCCCTCAGGTCGCCTGCAACAACAATTTATCCGTCTCTGGCAATGTTGTGACGGTAAAACGCAAGACACCACGCTTAATGAGCTGGCGGATCTGCTGAACTGTTCGCGTCGCCATATGCGTACGCTACTAAATACGATGCAGGCGCGCGGTTGGCTAACATGGGAAGCCGAGGTCGGACGCGGAAAGCGTTCGCGTCTGACGTTCCTGTATACCGGACTGGCGCTGCAACAGCAGCGGGCGGAAGACCTGCTGGAACAAGATCGAATCGATCAACTGGTACAACTGGTCGGCGATAAAAGCGCTGTCAGGCAAATGCTGATTTCCCATCTGGGACGCAGCTTCCGCCAGGGGCGGCATATTCTGCGGGTTCTTTACTATCGTCCGATGCACAATCTCCTGCCGGGAACCGCATTACGTCGCTCGGAAACTCATATTGCCCGGCAAATTTTCAGTTCGCTCACGCGGGTAAATGAGGAAAACGGGGAACTGGAAGCGGACATTGCGCACCACTGGCAGCAAATTTCCCCTTTACTGTGGCGCTTCTACCTGCGCCCCGGCATTCATTTTCATCATGGCCGCGAGCTGGAGATGGAAGATGTCATCGCCTCGCTGACGCGTATCAATACGCTTCCGCTTTACTCGCACATCACAAAGATAGACTCCCCTACCGCGTGGACGCTGGATATTCATCTTTCCCAGCCGGATCGCTGGTTGCCGTGGCTGCTGGGCCAGGTCCCGGCGATGATTTTGCCGCGGGAGTGGGAAACGCTGGCTAATTTCGCCAGCCACCCTATCGGCACCGGGCCTTATGCCGTGCGGCGTAATACGCCAAACCAACTCAAGATACTCGCCTTTGATGACTACTTCGGCTATCGGGCGTTGATAGACGAAGTGAACGTCTGGGTACTGCCGGATATCAGTGAAGAACCGGCCTGCGGCTTGATGCTGGAAGGGCCGATACAAGGCGGTGAAAAAGCGATAGAAAGCCGACTGGAAGAGGGGTGCTATTACCTGCTATTCGACGCCAGAACGCCGCGCGGCGCGCATCCGCAGGTCAGAGAATGGGTAAGCCACGTCCTCTCCCCCACCAATTTACTCTATCATGCCGATGAACCGCTACAGCAGCTCTGGTTCCCGGCCTATGGGCTTTTACCGCGCTGGCATCACGCCCGTCCAGGCCCGGGCGAAAAACCCGCCGGGCTGGAAACCCTCACGCTGACCTTCTATCGCGAACACATTGAGCACCGGGTTATCGCCCGTATCATGAGCGCGCTTCTGGCTGAACATCAGGTGCATCTGCATATTCAGGAGATCGACTACGATCAATGGCACGCCGGCGAGATCGAAAGCGATATCTGGCTCAATAGTGCTAACTTTACGCTGCCGCTGGATTTCTCGCTGTTCGCGCACCTGTGCGAAGTACCACTCTTGCAGAACTGCATTCCGCGCGACTGGCAGGGCGACGCCGCGCAGTGGCGCGCTGGCGAGATGAACCTGGCGAACTGGTGCCAGCAACTGCTGGCCAACAAAGCGATTGTGCCGCTGATCCACCACTGGCTGATTATCCAGGGACAACGCAGTATGCGCGGGCTGCGCATGAATACCCTCGGCTGGTTTGATTTTAAATCGGCGTGGTTTGCGCCGCCGGATCCTTAAAAGCCAGCTCTTAATTGCTGCCCGGCAACAAAATCACTACACTAACGCCGAACTCAACGGGGTGCCGCGCTCATGCGCGCGCTGAGAAAATACCCGTCGAACCTGATCCGGATAATGCCGGCGAAGGGATTTGAGGCTACCTCTCAAGTCCTTTGCCACTCTTTAACTGAGGTGCAAAGTGTTAAAAAAATATCTTCCGCTTTTACTCCTGTGCGCGGCGCCTGCTTTCGCCAAACCCGTTCTCACCGTCTATACCTACGACTCGTTCGCCGCCGACTGGGGGCCAGGCCCGGCGGTGAAAAAAGCGTTTGAAGCCGATTGCAACTGCGAGCTGAAACTGGTGGCGCTGGAGGATGGCGTTTCGCTGCTCAACCGCCTGCGGATGGAGGGGAAGAACAGCAAAGCCGATGTGGTGTTGGGGCTGGACAATAATCTGCTGGAGGCGGCCACGCAAACTAAACTTTTTGCCAAAAGCGGCGTGGCGAATGAGGCGGTCAAGGTGCCCGGCGGCTGGAAAAACGACACATTTGTGCCGTTCGATTACGGCTATTTCGCCTTTGTCTACGATAAAAGCAAGCTGAAAAATCCGCCGAAAAGCCTGAAAGAACTGGTCGAGAGCGATCAAAAATGGCGGGTGATTTATCAGGACCCGCGTACCAGTACGCCAGGGCTGGGGCTGTTACTGTGGATGCGCAAAGTCTATGGCGATAACGCGCCGCAGGCCTGGCAAAAACTGGCGGCCAAAACGGTGACGGTGACGAAAGGCTGGAGCGAGGCCTACGGTTTATTTCTGAAAGATGAAAGCGATTTGGTGCTCAGTTACACCACCTCTCCGGCATATCACATTATTGAAGAGAAGAAGGACAATTACGCCGCCGCGAACTTCAGCGAAGGCCATTACTTACAGGTAGAAGTCGCGGCGCGTACCGTCGCCAGTAAGCAGCCGGAACTGGCTGAGAAATTCCTCAAATTTATGGTTTCTCCGGCGTTTCAGAACGCCATACCCACCGGCAACTGGATGTACCCGGTAGCGGACGTCGCCTTACCAGCAGGGTTTGAATCATTGGCCAAACCCGCCACAACGCTGGAATTCACGCCGCAACAAGTGGCAGCACAACGCCAGGCATGGATTAGCGAATGGCAACGCGCCGTCAGCCGTTAATTCCCGGCTGGCTGGTTCCGGGGCTGTGCGCCGCCGCGCTGATGATAACCGTCTCGCTGGCGGCCTTTCTGGCGCTTTGGCTGAACGCGCCGGCGGGCGCGTGGTCGGCAATCTGGCGGGATAGCTACCTGTGGCATGTGGTGCGCTTCTCATTCTGGCAGGCGTTTCTGTCCGCAGTGCTGTCTGTGGTCCCGGCGGTTTTTCTCGCTCGCGCGCTTTATCGACGCCGTTTTCCTGGACGTCTGGCGCTGCTGCGTCTATGCGCCATGACGCTGATTCTGCCGGTACTGGTTGCCGTGTTCGGTATTCTTAGCGTGTATGGCCGTCAGGGCTGGCTGGCCTCGCTGTGGCAGATGCTGGGGCTTCAGTGGACATTCTCCCCCTACGGCTTGCAGGGCATTTTACTGGCGCACGTCTTTTTTAACCTGCCAATGGCGAGCCGTTTGTTGCTGCAATCGTTGGAAAGCATTCCCGGCGAGCAGCGCCAGCTCGCCGCCCAGCTCGGTATGCGCGGCTGGCATTTTTTCCGTTTTGTCGAATGGCCGTGGCTGCGCCGCCAAATTCCGCCCGTCGCGGCGCTGATTTTTATGCTCTGCTTCGCCAGTTTCGCAACGGTCCTGTCGCTCGGCGGCGGCCCGCAGGCCACCACTATCGAACTGGCTATCTTTCAGGCGCTCAGTTATGACTACGATCCCGCCTGCGCGGCGATGCTGGCATTAATCCAGATGGTCTGCTGCCTGGCGCTGGTGCTGCTAAGCCAACGTTTGAGCAAAGCGATTGCGCCGGGGATGACGCTGACGCAGGGCTGGCGCGATCCTGACGATCGTCTCCACAGCCGTCTGACGGACGCCTTATTAATCGTGCTGGCGCTGCTGCTGCTGCTTCCGCCGCTGGTCGCCGTGGTGGTCGATGGCGTTAACCGCAGCCTGCCGCAGGTGCTGGCGCAACCCATTCTGTGGCAGGCTGTCTGGACATCGCTACGCATTGCGCTGGCGGCGGGCGTTCTGTGTGTGGTGCTGACCATGATGCTGCTGTGGAGTAGCCGCGAGCTACGCCAACGCCAGCAACTATTCGCCGGACAAACGCTGGAACTCAGCGGGATGTTGATCCTCGCGATGCCGGGGATCGTGCTGGCGACAGGCTTCTTTTTACTGCTCAATAACAGCGTTGGCTTACCGGAATCCGCCGACGGCATCGTGATTTTCACCAATGCGCTGATGGCAATCCCCTACGCGCTAAAAGTCCTGGAAAACCCAATGCGCGATATTACCGCCCGTTATGGAATGCTGTGCCAGTCATTAGGAATTGAAGGCTGGTCGCGGTTAAAGGTCGTGGAACTGCGGGCGCTGAAACGTCCGCTGGCGCAGGCGCTGGCGTTTGCCTGCGTACTTTCTATCGGTGATTTTGGCGTCGTCGCGCTTTTCGGCAATGACAATTTCCGCACGCTGCCGTTTTATCTGTATCAGCAGATCGGCTCCTACCGCAGCCAGGACGGCGCGGTGACCGCGCTGATACTATTGCTGCTCTGCTTTACGTTATTTACCCTCATAGAGAAACTACCGGGCCGACATGCTAAAACTGATTGATATCACCTGGCTTTACCATCATTTGCCGATGCGTTTTACGCTGGCGGTAGAACGCGGCGAGCAGGTGGCGATTCTTGGCCCCAGCGGCGCGGGGAAAAGCACGTTGTTGAATTTAATTGCCGGTTTTCTTGCGCCTGCCAGCGGTACGCTACTGATTGCCGGCGACGATCATACGCTTACGCCGCCCTCACGCCGTCCGGTCTCAATGCTGTTTCAGGAGAATAATTTATTCAGCCACCTGAATGTGCAGCAAAATATCGGTCTGGGGCTAAACCCTGGGTTAACGCTAAATGCCAGCCAGCGGGAAAAACGGGACGCTATCGCACGTCAGATGGGCATTGAGAGTCTGATGGCGCGTTTGCCGGGCGAACTGTCCGGCGGCCAGCGTCAGCGGGTAGCTCTGGCGCGCTGCCTGGTACGTGAACAGCCGGTACTGTTGCTGGATGAACCGTTCTCCGCACTCGATCCCGCGCTGCGCCAGGAGATGCTGACGCTGGTCAGCGATATCTGCCGCGAGCGGCAGCTCACGCTGTTGATGGTCTCGCACAGCGTGGAAGATGCGGCGCGAATTGCGCCCCGGTCAATCGTCGTGGCCGACGGACGCATTGCGTGGCAAGGCAAAACAGACGAGCTACTCAGCGGTCAAGCCAGCGCCTCAGCGCTATTGGGCATCAAATCCCATATTTTGTAGGCCGGATAAGGCGAAGCCGCCATCCGGCAAAGGAATCGTTAGTAACCCACAACTTTGCGCAGAATATCGATATATACCGGCATCAGCGGGTGGCGAATCAGCACCACCAGCGCGACCACGCCGATCCCGAGCGTCAACGGCGCCAGATACAGCAAACGGCTGCGGGGGAAATACGCGGTTAAACGATCGACTGCCGCTTTGCCGCTGCGCCACAGCCGCCAGCATAGCCAGCCTCCGACCCACAGCAGCAACGCCGTCGCCAGCAGCAGCCATTTGAAATCTCCGCTCTGCATATCGGAAGGAATATCGATTGCCGCTCCCGCCAGAATGCCCGGCAGGAAATAAAACGGCGGCCACAGCAAACAGCCAATCAAGTTCGGCCCAATAAATTTCGCCACGGGAAGATCCAGCATCCCTGCCACCATCGGCACCAGAGGCCTCGTCGGACCGACAAAACGTCCGACCAGGATCGTGAACATACTGTGCTGATGCAGCGCGTGTTCGGTTTTATCCAGCAGCGACTTGTTCTTTTTCATAAAAGACCAGCGGTGTAGCGGCTTTTTAAAGCGCCACCCCAGCCAGAACGAAATCCAGTCGCCCATCAGACAGCCGATAATACCCACCAGCCAGGCATGCCAAAAATTGAGCTCGCCGCTGCCGATAAGCGCGCCCAGCCCCGCCATCAGTACCGTACCGGGTAAAATCAACCCCACCAGCGCCAGCGATTCCAGGAAGGCGACCAGTAACACGGCGATAAGCGAATAGAGAGCGGATTGGGTGATAAAGTGTTCCAGCAGTGCTTGCATAGTGTGTCCGTCAGCGTGATGAAGCAGGGATTCTGCTTACCCCGTCCCCCTTCGTCAAGCCGTCAATTATCCGAATAGTTACGGCTTATGACATCTTTGTGGACACATCATTCACTTTTTATTCACATCCGGCCCTGAACTCGCTAGGACTTGCCCCGGTGCATTTTTTAAATACCCGCGAAAAATAGAGCTGATCGTCAAATCCAACATTGCGCCCAACGGTCGCTATCGGCATTCGCGTAGTGCTAAGCAGGAGTTTCGCCTGGCTGATACGCTGATCTTCGCGCCAACTCAATACGCTAATGCCTAACTGCTGGCGGAACAGATGCGATAACCGGGAGGGCGACAGGCAGACATGCTGGGCGACGCTGGCGATATCAAAATGGCTGTCCGCCAGATGGTCGCTGATATACTGGCAGGCATCGCGCACACGGCTATCCATCGGCGGATGCAACGACTCATTAATTACCGCCATACGTCTGAGCAACAACTGCTCCAGCAGATTGATCGCCAGTAGCTCAGAATAGCGACCTTCCCCTTGCCCGGCGCTGATGATCTGCCCGAACAGTTCGCTGAAATGCGGCTGGCGCGCCTCGTCCGGGCGGAAAAATCCTGTCTGGGCAAAGATTGTCGGCCAGGTCAGCCACTCTTGCCAGTAGGCGCGGGGCCGGAAGTAAACCCACTGGTGATACCACTCGCTGGCGTCCGGATGCCGTCCATAGTGATGAATCTCGCCCGGCGGAAACAATAATATATCGCCAGGCCGACAGACAAACTGCTCGCCATTATTATTAATGACGCCCTCTCCGCGGATGGTCAGGTTAAGAATATATCCCTTCATGCCCAACGGACGATCGATAAAAAAATCCAGGTATCCATTCGCTTCAATTGGCGTCAGTCCGGCGACCAGATGGGCATTAAATGAATATCCCGGCAATAGCGGATCATTTTGCGTTTCAGCCATTATTTCTCTACCCCCCGATGTTCAGAGAAGAAACAAATTGTCCATATTGACCAGGACGAAAGAAGTTACGTCTCCGCAAGACCTTGCGCGTGATGAAAGCACGTATCAACCCCGCTTGTGAAAAGCGCTTTGTAACAAAAGCGTACAGTTCAGGCGATAAAATTAAGCAACAGAAGTGTCTATAACTATGGCTGGAATGTCCACATTGAATATTTGCACAGCGTCACACTTTGCAAAGCATTAGCATTTTTGTCCATAAGATTAGCGGATCCTGCCTGACGGTTTTTGCCGCGACTCTCTACTGTTTCTCCATACCTGTTTTTCTGGATGGAGTAAGACGATGGCAATTGCAATTGGCCTCGATTTTGGCAGTGATTCAGTGCGCGCTCTGGCAGTGGACTGCGCCACCGGCGACGAGATCGCCACCAGTGTAGAGTGGTATCCGCGCTGGCAAGAAGGCCGTTATTGCGACGGCCCGAACAACCAGTTCCGTCATCATCCGCGCGACTACATGGAGTCAATGGAGGCCGCGCTGAAAGCCGTTTTGGCACAATTAAGCGCCGCGCAACGCGCAAATGTCGTTGGCATTGGCGTTGACAGCACCGGTTCTACGCCAGCGCCGATTGACGCCGACGGTAACGTCCTGGCGCTGCGTCCGGAGTTCGCCGAGAACCCGAATGCGATGTTTGTGCTGTGGAAAGATCACACCGCCGTGGAAGAGGCCGATGAAATCACTCGTCTGTGCCATAAGCCAGGCAAGGTCGACTACTCCCGCTATATTGGCGGCATTTACTCCAGCGAATGGTTCTGGGCAAAGATTCTGCACGTCACCCGTCAGGATAGCGCCGTCGCGCAGGCCGCCGTCTCGTGGATTGAACTGTGTGACTGGGTGCCGGCGCTGCTTTCCGGCACCACTCGCCCGCAGGATATCCGCCGTGGCCGCTGCAGCGCCGGGCACAAAACGCTGTGGCATGAAAGCTGGGGCGGCCTGCCGCCCGCGAGCTTCTTTGATGAACTCGATCCGTGCATTAACCGTCATCTGCGCTACCCGTTATTTAGCGAAACCTTCACCGCCGATCTGCCCGTGGGCACCCTGTGCGCCGAATGGGCGCAGCGCCTCGGCTTGCCGGAAAGCGTGGTGATTTCCGGCGGCGCGTTCGACTGTCACATGGGCGCGGTCGGCGCGGGCGCACAGCCCAATACGCTGGTAAAAGTCATCGGCACGTCTACCTGCGACATTCTGATTGCGGATAAACAGAGCGTCGGCGAACGCGCGGTGAAAGGCATTTGCGGTCAGGTTGACGGCAGCGTGGTGCCGAACTTTATCGGTCTGGAAGCGGGGCAATCTGCTTTCGGCGACATTTACGCCTGGTTTGGTCGCGTACTCAGTTGGCCGCTGGCGCAGCTTGCCGCGCAGCATCCGGAACTTAAAGATCAGATTAACGCTAGCCAGAAGCAGCTACTGCCAGCGCTCACCGACGCCTGGGCGAAAAATCCGTCCCTGGATCACCTGCCGGTGGTGCTCGACTGGTTTAACGGTCGCCGCACGCCAAACGCTAATCAGCGTCTGAAAGGCGTCATTACCGATCTCAATCTCGCCACCGACGCGCCAGCGCTGTTTGGCGGTTTGGTCGCCTCGACCGCCTTCGGCGCGCGCGCCATTCAGGAGTGTTTTACCGATCAAGGTATTGCGGTCAATAACGTGATGGCGCTTGGCGGCATCGCCCGTAAAAATCAGGTCATTATGCAGGTCTGCTGCGACGTACTGAATCGTCCGTTGCAGATCGTCGCTTCCGACCAGTGCTGCGCATTAGGCGCCGCTATCTTTGCCGCCGTCGCTGCGAAGGTCCATGCAGACATTCCAGCCGCCCAGCAAAGCATGGCGAGCGCGGTAGAACGCACTCTACGCCCTTGCCCTGAACAGGCGCAACGCTTCGAACAGCTTTACCGCCGCTACCAGCAGTGGGCGCTAAGCGCAGAACAACATTATCTTCCGACTGCCGCGCCGGCGCCAACGACCCCGGCCAATCAGGCAATCCTGACTCATTAAGGACACGACAATGACGATTTTTGATAATTATGAAGTATGGTTTGTGATTGGCAGCCAGCATTTGTATGGCGCAGAAACCCTGCGTCAGGTCACTCAACATGCCGAGCATGTGGTCAACACGCTGAATACCGAAGCCAAACTGCCATGTAAACTGGTATTAAAACCGCTGGGCACCTCGCCGGATGAGATTACCGCCATTTGTCGTGACGCCAATTATGACGATCGCTGCGCGGGGCTGGTGGTCTGGCTGCACACCTTCTCCCCGGCCAAAATGTGGATCAACGGGCTGAGTATCCTTAACAAACCACTACTGCAATTCCATACCCAATTTAACGCCGCCCTGCCGTGGGACAGCATCGATATGGACTTTATGAACCTGAACCAGACTGCGCACGGCGGCCGCGAGTTCGGTTTTATCGGCGCGCGGATGCGCCAGCAGCACGCGGTCGTCACTGGCCACTGGCAGGATAAAGAGGCCCATACGCGTATCGGCGCCTGGATGCGCCAGGCGGTCTCTAAACAGGATACCCGCCAGCTAAAAGTCTGCCGCTTCGGCGACAATATGCGTGAAGTCGCAGTGACTGACGGTGATAAAGTGGCCGCGCAAATCAAATTTGGCTTTTCGGTCAATACCTGGGCGGTCGGCGATCTGGTGCAGGTGGTGAATTCCATCGGCGACGGCGATATCAACGCTCTGATTGACGAGTATGAAAGCAGCTATACCCTGACGCCCGCCACCCGGATCCACGGCGATAAACGCCAGAACGTGCGGGAAGCGGCGCGTATTGAACTCGGTATGAAGCGTTTCCTGGAACAGGGCGGCTTCCACGCATTTACTACTACCTTTGAAGATTTACACGGTCTGAAACAGCTTCCGGGTCTGGCCGTACAGCGTCTGATGCAACAGGGCTACGGCTTTGCGGGCGAAGGCGACTGGAAAACCGCCGCTCTGCTTCGCATTATGAAAGTGATGTCAACCGGTCTGCAGGGCGGCACCTCATTTATGGAGGATTACACCTACCACTTCGAGAAAGGCAACGATCTGGTGCTCGGCTCGCACATGCTGGAAGTGTGTCCGTCCATCGCGGTGGAAGAGAAACCGATCCTCGACGTCCAGCACCTCGGCATTGGCGGCAAGGAAGATCCGGCGCGTTTGATTTTCAATACCCAAACCGGCCCGGCGATCGTCGCCAGTCTGATCGACCTCGGCGATCGTTATCGCCTGCTGGTCAACTGCATTGACACCGTAAAAACGCCGCACTCCCTGCCGAAACTGCCGGTGGCTAACGCGCTGTGGAAGGCGCAGCCGGATCTGCCGACCGCCTCCGAAGCGTGGATTCTGGCTGGCGGCGCGCACCATACCGTCTTCAGCCACGCGCTGGATCTGAACGATATGCGCCAGTTCGCAGAAATACACGATATCGAAATCGCGGTGATTGATAACGATACCCGTCTGCCAGCCTTTAAGGACGCTCTGCGCTGGAACGAGGTGTATTACGGTTTAAAACGCTAAAAGTGGAGTCTGAATGCCCGGTGGCACTGCGTTTACCGGGCCTACGGTCCTGTAGGCCGAATAAGGCATTTATGTCGCCATCCGGCACACCGTCGCTCGTAGGCCGGATAAGCGAAGCGCCATCCGGCAGGGAGAAAACAATGTTAGAAGATCTCAAACGCCAGGTACTGGAAGCCAATCTGGCGCTGCCAAAACACAACCTGGTCACCCTCACCTGGGGTAACGTTAGTGCCATCGTTCGCGAACGCGGCGTATTGGTGATTAAGCCGTCCGGCGTCGATTATAGCGTCATGACCGCTGACGATATGGTGGTGGTCAGCCTGGAGACTGGTGAAGTCGTTGAAGGTCATAAAAAACCGTCGTCCGATACGCCAACCCACCGTTTGTTATATCAGGCATTTCCGACTATCGGCGGCATCGTACACACCCATTCGCGCCACGCGACTATCTGGGCGCAGGCGGGTCAGTCGATTCCGGCGACAGGAACCACCCATGCCGACTATTTCTACGGTACAATTCCCTGCACTCGCAAAATGACCGAGGCGGAAATTAATGGCGAGTATGAATGGGAAACGGGCAATGTCATTGTTGAGGCCTTTGAAAAACAAGGCATTAACGCCGCTCAAATGCCCGGCGTGCTTGTCCATTCGCACGGCCCGTTTGCCTGGGGTAAAAATGCCGAGGATGCCGTGCATAACGCCATCGTGCTGGAAGAAGTGGCCTATATGGGGATCTTCTGCCGCCAGCTTGCGCCACAGTTGCCCGGCATGCAGCAATCCCTTCTGGATAAACACTATCTACGCAAACACGGCGCAAAAGCCTATTACGGGCAGTAATGCCTCTAAAAACGCGTCCCATTGGGGGTAATGCCGATCAGTTAAGGATCGGTTGACCGATCCAGTGGTTGTGTAAGAATCCGGAAATGCTCACCCGTTTCCGGATTTTTTTATGCACATTGGACAGGCTCTCGATCTCGTTTCCCGCTACGATTCTCTGCGTAACCCTCTGACTTCTCTCGGGGATTACCTTGACCCGGACCTGATTGCCCGATGCCTTGAAGAGGCGGGAACTGTCACCCTGCGCAAGCGTCGCCTGCCGCTGGAGATGATGGTCTGGTGCGTTGTTGGCATGGCGCTGGAGCGTGAAAAGCCTCTTCATCACATCGTCAACCACCTGGACATCATGTTACCCGGCAGTCGCCCCTTTGTCGCTCCCAGCGCTGTGATCCAGGCCCGACAGCGTCTGGGAAGTGAGGCGGTTCGCCGGGTGTTCACCCAGACAGCCCAGCTCTGGCATGGCGCCACAACACATCCGCACTGGTGTGGTCTGACACTGCTGGCGGTGGACGGTG
>NZ_JBKFPH010000018.1:0-102146 GCF_046567715.1 Salmonella sp. 741265116_PST
CTTATTTGGTGGACACCACTTTGTCGGATACATCAGATTATGACCAGACGGTTCGCGCTGTACACTTACTAAAATGAAGCAAGATATAAAGAATGAAGGAAAAATCGAGTATGAAAAACGTACAGAATTGTCTGAAGTAACTCCCTGCAGCATTGAAGCCGCAGGGAATCTATTTATGGTGTAACGATATTGAACCAGAACTCAAACTTGTCCATATAGCCCAGCATCTCATCCAGTTTCGCAGCATTACCGGTGACGTTGGCTTCGCCTTTATCTTGAGCCTGCTTCAGGGTTTCTTCCTTCAGGATAATTTTATTCAGCGTGTCACGGTTCAGAGTAATCGTGGCATCAGCATCTTTCGCTTCAGCATTAGCCGTGTGATTGAGCACGCCGTTTTCCAGCTCCAGCTTGTACTTTCCGCCGTCGCTGCCAAGGTCAATGTTAAACACCGCCTGGGCATTACCTGCTTTTTCACCGTTGATATGTACAGCCAGGAAGTCAAAGAACATTTCAGGCGTCATCGCCCGAACGGTATCCGGACTTGCGGTATTTGGCGTCGGACCTTTAACCACACCGTTACGCAGCTCCTGAGCACCGGTCAGATAAAAGTTACGCCATGGACCAGATTCAGCCTGATACCCCAATTGTTCCAGCGCATCGGCTTCAAGGTTACGCGCATTCTGGTTATTTGGATCGGCAAACACGACCTTACTCACCACCTGAGCAACCCAGCGGTAGTTCCCCTGGTCAAAGTCTGCTTTGGCTTTCTGAAGAATCGCATCGGCACCGCCCATGTATTCAACAAATTTCTTAGCCGCTTCTTCGGGTGGCAGCTCATCAAGGGTTGCCGGATTGCCATCGAACCAACCGAGATACAGTACATACGTTGCTTTTACATCATGACTGATAGATCCGTAATAGCCGCGGTTGGCCCAGGTTTTTGCCAGGCTATCCGGTAGTTTGAAATTGGCCGCTATTTCATCGCGAGTCAGACCTTCATTGGCCATGCGCAGAGTCTGGTCATTGATATAACGATACAGGTCTCGCTGGCTTTTCAGCAGACCAACAACATTCTCATTACCCCAGGTCGGCCAGTGGTGCTGGGCCATAATAATTTCAGCTTTGTCACCCCAACGTACTATGGCTTCGTTGATATATTTCGACCATGGCAACGGCTCACGAATTTTCGCGCCGCGTAGCGAGTAGGTGTTATGCAGGGTGTGAGTGACGTCCTCTGCGGCTTCGATGAGTTTCTTCTCTTCGATGAACCACAGCATTTCCGAAGGGGCTTCCGAACCAGGCGCCAGCATAAAATCGTAAGTCAGGCCATCAATCACTTCTTTCTGGCCGTCTTTATCGATGATATTAGTGGGCGCAATCAGTGTCACCGTCCCCGCAGAAGTGGTCGTCCCCAGTCCGGCGCCAACCTGGCCGGAGGCATCTGGTTTCAGGAGGTTGCCATACATATAGCTGGCACGGCGGCTCATCACGTTGCCGGCCATAATATTCTCGGCTACTGCTGCCTCCATAAAGCCAGCAGGCGCATACACTTTCACCTTGCCGGATTTCACGTCCGCTTCATCGACAACGCCACGCACCCCGCCATAGTGGTCAACATGGCTATGAGTGTAAATGATGGCGACAACAGGCTTATTGCCCCGGTTTTTGAAATACAAATCCATACCAGCTTTGGCTGTTTCCGCAGAAACCAGCGGATCAACAACCGTAATCCCCTCGTTACCTTCGATGATCGTCATGTTGGATAAATCAAGGTTACGAATCTGGTAGACGCCGTCTGTTACTTCAAACAAGCCACTGATATTAATTAGTTGGGACTGACGCCACAGACTAGGGTTAACAGTGTCAGGCGATTTTTCCCCTTCTTTTATGAAAGCGTACTGCTGTGGATTCCAGATAACATTCCCTTGCTCTCCCTTAATCACATCTTCAGGTAAAGCGGCGATAAAGCCTTTATGGGCATTCGTGAAATCGGTGTTATCAGAGAAAGGGAGTTGGTTATAAAGCGCATCGTTAGCTTGCCTGGTTGAAGCAGTGGCACCTTTTGGGGCTTCCTGTGCAAATAAAGGTGTCAGCACAGTAGAAGAGAGTAGCCCCGCCAGCGCAAAACTTTTAACGATCAACTTAAGTCTCATTTGTACCCCTCATGTAAAAATATTCTATATCACTCAATCTGGTCGATTAATTATCTGTTAATTCAAACAATTAAAGTTATTGCTGATCATTTTCGCTCTTTTAAATATAACAAAAACATTACATTTCGCCATTTATGGATACAAATAAATCATGTTTTACGTCTGCCAGTTCCATCCTCTTTTAGTAAGTGGGGGGGGCTCGCTTCCGGTTTCCGGAAGACACTATAATTCTCCCCCCTACTACAGGAGCTGTGACTATAAGTTCGTCACTGTGGAACAAAATCATCTCATCAGCCAAAAATGCTGCCTGGCCTGATAGCTTTTCCATTTTTCACTGTGAGATATCAGCGCACTACACTGGATAGTAATTCTTCATTTATGAGGCGATTAAGGATGGGACAGGATTCGGACGACAGACGCCGTACTTCCAATGCTGGAAGGGTATGGCAGGATCATAAAGATATGGTCACGCAAGCGCTACGTGTAAGTATTCCGTGGTTCACATTTGTGAATATCAGCTTTGCGCTTATCATTTTATTTCGCCACGTACTCATCAGTGACTTTGACAAGTCGATCAGTGCACAGACTGGAATACTGCCGTTAATAGACGATATTATGGGCAGTATTATTGTTTTTTCGGTCCTGATACTCCTTTTCATTTACCGCCTTTCGGCCAGATTTACGCCTCTTTGTCTGGTGATGCTGCTGATTCTCAGCCTGATGTGGAGTTATTGTAGCTACTGCTTTATTGTTTGGTGGCAACTGCCTTTTGCCTGGCCTCTCAGTGTCATCCTTATGCTTACCGCGCTGGCTGCACTTTATTATTATCCGCCTGCGTTGCTACTTTTCATCGTCCCCTTATGGCTGACCGCCCTGCTGGCCAGTGTGCAACTTAACCAAAATGTAAATATCCGGTTTTTATTGGTCTGGATTATTCTCACCGCCATACTCATTTATGGTCGCTTTATCCTGCAGCGCTGGTTTGATGAAGCCTGGTTGCGTTACCAGGAAAACCGGATGCTTATCGCGCGTCTCGACGTTATGGCTCACCAGGATGCACTGACCGGGACCGCTAATCGACGTTCAATGGAAAGTTTTCTTGGGGATGCTCTCCGCCAGGCGGAGTCGTTTGCACTGATCATGCTCGATGTGGACTATTTCAAAAACTATAACGACCATTATGGTCACCAGGCTGGCGATGCCTGTCTGGCAAAGGTGGCTGATGTGATGAAGAGATCGGTTCGTACTCCGGCAGACCTGGTGGCACGTTACGGGGGCGAAGAATTTGTCGTTGTGCTGCCTTCGTCGTCGCTGAATGAAGCTGCGCTGGTTGCTGAACGTATTCAGACAAACCTGCGTGAAATCGCACTGGCGCATGTAGCATCTGCGGTTAGTGAAACGGTCACTGTCAGCATGGGCATCACCCTTTCCACAGCCGGTGACACTGTTACCGGCATTATTGCCAGAGCGGATGAGGCCCTTTATCGGGCTAAACAACAGGGACGTAATCGTTGGGTAAAGTAAAACCAGTTGCCCGGTGTTTGATACAGATGATCACCTTGCCATACTCAGATAATTAAAACTGAATATTTGGAAGCAAAAAAGACAGTCGGACTCACGGAACCTTTGCGCTGGTACAGCCTGAATATCAGATAAAATTATGTCCAGCCGCAGATAACCAGTTGACAAAGGTTACACCGACGCTGGACATACCGCTTTTGTCAGTCAACTCATGAAAAAACAGTCTTTTTTTCGGGAAATATTCTAACAGTATTTTCTAACTATATTCTAAGCGCCCAAAAAACAAAGGGGTTACCTTTCGGTAACCCCTTGTTTAATCTGGCGGAAGCGCAGAGATTCGAACTCTGGAACCCTTTCGGGTCGCCGGTTTTCAAGACCGGTGCCTTCAACCGCTCGGCCACACTTCCGGAATGAGGCGCACTATAAACATCCCGGTGCGTCATGTAAAGACCGAATGTGTTCGTTTGCGTGAAAAACAGGCAAAATTTCGTTAATTGCCTGAAATAGCGGCACATTGACCATTTCTTCAACACAAAAACTGGCTTAATACGTGTTGATCGTCCCCACTGTTTTATCGCTGTGATTATCAATTTTTTATCGGTAGCGCGTGGTTGGCGCTGCCGCCTGTTTTATGGCGTAGCGCCAGACATGAGCAGACCGTTTTAACGACGGTAATCACCTGAAATCTCTTAAGGAAACTAAACGTAAACGAATGCGTAAAGATGGGTAAAACCACTGGGTGACAGTGACTGTTTTTATTATTCTCCTTTATTAATTACATCTGTCATAAGAGAGTGACTAATGGATCGTATCATTACATCATCGCGTGATCGTAGCTCGCTACTGAGTACGCACAAAGTACTGCGCAACACCTATTTTCTGTTGAGCCTGACGCTGGCTTTCTCCGCAATTACCGCGACAGCCAGTACGGTACTGATGCTGCCCTCCCCCGGCCTGATTCTGACGCTGGTCGGTATGTATGGGCTGATGTTCCTGACCTATAAAACCGCCAATAAGCCGGTCGGTATCCTGTCTGCTTTTGCGTTTACCGGCTTCCTCGGCTATATCCTGGGCCCGATTCTTAACGCCTATCTGTCAGCAGGCATGGGCGATGTTATTGGCCTGGCGCTGGGTGGTACCGCGTTAGTATTTTTTTGCTGCTCCGCTTACGTTCTGACCACCCGTAAGGATATGTCTTTCCTGGGCGGTATGTTAATGGCCGGGATCGTCGTCGTGCTGATTGGTATGGTGGCGAATATTTTCCTGCAACTGCCTGCATTGCACCTGGCGATTAGCGCGGTGTTTATCCTGATTTCCTCGGGCGCTATCCTGTATGAAACCAGTAACATCATTCACGGCGGTGAAACCAACTATATTCGTGCGACCGTCAGTCTGTACGTTTCGCTGTACAACATCTTTGTCAGCCTGCTCAGCATCCTGGGCTTCGCCAGCCGCGACTAATCGACATTCCCCTCTTCCAGCCCTGCTTATGCAGGGCTTTATTTTTTGCTACACTGCCGTCCGTGTTGATTACGCAGTGAAACGTTATGTTGATCTTTGAAGGTAAAGAAATCAGTACTGATAGCGAAGGCTATCTGAAAGAGACGACGCAGTGGAGTGAAGCGCTGGCAGTCGCTATCGCCGCCAATGAAGGCATTGAGCTCTCTGCGGAACACTGGGAAGTCGTGCGCTTCGTGCGCGAATTTTACCTGGAGTTTAATACCTCTCCCGCCATCCGAATGCTGGTAAAAGCGATGGCGAATAAGTTCGGCGAAGAAAAAGGCAACAGCCGCTATCTGTATCGTCTGTTCCCGAAAGGCCCGGCAAAGCAAGCGACCAAAATCGCCGGTCTGCCCAAACCGGTAAAGTGTATTTAATACCGAATACTGAAGCCTGTTAACGTCTCGCGAGGGCTGTGCGGTTCAGTGAGGATTTTGTCCACACGAGCAGAGCGCGGCCCGCCCTCTTTCAGCCACTTGATGAGCTTTTCCACCTGCGCCGCGTCGCCACAGGCCACCACTTCTACGCTTCCGTCATCCATATTCTTCGCATAGCCGGTTAACCCCAGCCGCTGCGCCTCATGCTGCGTGGTATAGCGAAACCCGACTCCCTGAACGCGACCATAAACCCAGGCGATAATGCAGACGTTCGACATGATGGTTCTCCTTTCATAATCAGTGGTGGAGGCTCATACAGGACATACTTAACGTACCTGACTGGGCAAACACCCATAATGTTGGCGGAATCTGGCCGTAAACCGCGACCCCGACAGGTAGCCGCACCGTAGCGCTATTTCGCCGATTGGCAGCGTCGTCGATTGCAGTTGAGAAAGCGCGCAGGACATGCGCACCTCTTCAACAATTTGTCGATAACTCTGCGATTCACGCTGCAAACGCCGACGCAACGTCGATGTTCCCATAGCAAGACGGCGGGCTATCTCCTGGGCTGTCCATAGCTTAGCAGGCGAGAGCATAATCAGTTGCCGCACCTGCTCCGTGAGGGTGTAACGCCGTTCAATAAGCAGTGGTCCCGCCGCGCCATCATGTAAAAGCGCTAACAGTAACCCCATCGCCTGATGTTCCTGTAGCCCAACGGGCAACCCCTGGCGCACAGCATCCAACACGTTCTCCCACATAAATGTCAGGCTACGGCTCATCGGCGTACACAGCGATGTCAGGTTTGCCGGTGGATAATCCTGAACGTACATCGTTTTAAAGCGAGCAATAATCTCCGGTGAAAGTAACAACAGGTCGGAGCGAAAACCGTTCTGCGCAGGCTGATTAATAATCTCCAGCGGCGTGTTCGCCGGAATAATAATCAACTCGCCCGGCCCGGCGACAAGGCGGCTATCATCCTGAATGATGACTTTACTGCCCTGCGTAATATGGCAGATAGCGGCGGAAAAAAGCGTAACACGATGCAAACGGTGCAGATGACTGGAACGCACCTCTGCCGTCGTAAGATCCTGATGTCGAATATGCATCTCCTGCACCGTGCCGTCCTCTATTTTATCTTCCGTATGTGGCCGTGAATTGTGCTTTCGCAATCACATGCGCGTTAAGCATAAACCCTACCAACGCGCCACTCGACTCACTGTCGAGCGGCAGTGTTGCCGTATTCAGCGCCCACACAGTAAACTGATAGCGATGAGGCTTATCGCCCGGCGGCGGACAGGCGCCGCCAAAGCCAGCATAACCGAAATCATTACGTCCCTGCACCACTCCAGCGGGTAACGTTTTTTTATCAGCCCCCGTCGGCAGGTCGTGAATCTGCGCAGGAATATTCACCATCGTCCAGTGCCACCAGCCACTTCCGGTGGGCGCATCAGGATCGAAGACGGTAATAGCGTAGCTTTTGGTTCCGGCAGGCGGATTGCGCCAGCTCAGCTGCGGCGAAATATTTTCTCCGCTACAACCAAATCCTTTAAAGACGTGCTGTTGCGTTAAACGAAAATCCGCCGGAATATCCGCGCTACTGAGGCTAAACGCCGATGCGGCAGATACGCCGCCACTCAATGCCATCATTGCGGCTGCGGTCAAAGAGAAGACTGTTTTCATTGTATTTCCTTCTTCATGTAAAGAAATAACACTATAAAAAGCGCCCACTGAAGAAACTGTGCCTTTACGATTCTATTTTGTGCAGAAACGCTCACCACCATACGCTGATGATTGCCCCTCTTATCTGTGCTACCCTACGCGCCATTTCGTTTTCACGGTCCCTGGCTGGAGCTATCATCCGGCTCGCGTCACTGTTTGTGAGAGGTTACTCCGCATGACTGAATCTACATTTCCGCAATATCCCCGTTTAGTCCTCAGCAAAGGGCGAGAAAAATCTTTACTCCGCCGCCACCCATGGGTCTTTTCCGGCGCCGTCTCCCGTCTGGAAGGCAAAGCCAACCTCGGTGAAACTATCGATATCGTCGACCATCAGGGAAAGTGGTTAGCACGCGGCGCCTGGTCGCCAGCATCCCAGATCCGCGCGCGCGTCTGGACATTTGATAAAGCAGAATCCATTGATATTGCGTTTTTCACCCGCCGCCTGCGCCAGGCGCAGCAGTGGCGCGATTGGCTGGCGAAAAAAGACGGCCTGGATAGCTATCGTCTGATCGCCGGTGAGTCCGATGGCCTGCCTGGCGTCACTATCGATCGTTTTGGTCATTTTTTGGTGCTGCAACTGCTCAGTGCCGGGGCCGAATATCAACGCGCCGCATTAATTAGCGCTCTGCAAACATGCTATCCGGATTGCGCTATTTACGATCGCAGCGACGTCGCCGTGCGGAAAAAAGAAGGGATGGCGCTGACGCAAGGTCCGGTCACTGGCGAACTGCCGCCTGCGCTTCTGCCAATTGAAGAACACGGTATGAAATTGCTGGTCGATATCCAGGGCGGCCACAAAACCGGTTATTATCTTGATCAGCGCGACAGTCGTCTGGCGACGCGCCGCTACGTGGAAAATCAGCGGGTACTGAACTGCTTCTCTTATACCGGCGGTTTTGCCGTGTCGGCGTTAATGGGCGGTTGTCGCCAGGTTGTCAGCGTGGATACCTCACAGGATGCGCTGGATATCGCCAGGCAAAACGTTGAACTGAACCAACTGGACTTGAGCAAAGCCGAATTCGTGCGCGATGACGTGTTTAAGTTGCTGCGCGCTTACCGTGAACACGGCGAAAAATTCGACGTCATCATCATGGACCCGCCCAAATTCGTCGAAAATAAAAGCCAGTTAATGGGGGCCTGCCGGGGCTATAAAGACATTAACATGTTAGCGATTCAACTGCTCAATCCGGGCGGCATACTGCTGACATTCTCTTGCTCCGGACTGATGACCAGCGATTTATTTCAGAAAATCATTGCCGATGCCGCAATAGATGCCGGTCGTGATGTACAATTTATAGAGCAGTTCCGTCAGGCCGCCGATCACCCGGTGATCGCCACCTACCCGGAAGGGCTGTATCTGAAAGGGTTTGCCTGTCGCGTCATGTAACTTGAAAAGTGGAATAGTATCCTCATATAAAGGGTATCTATTTCCCGGGAGGTGACTATGATAGCCAGCAAATTCGGTATCGGCCAACAGGTCCGCCATTCCCTGTTAGGTTACCTCGGAGTGGTCGTCGATATCGACCCGGAATATTCGCTTGATGAACCGTCGCCTGATGAACTGGCGGTTAACGACGAACTTCGCGCCGCTCCGTGGTACCACGTGGTAATGGAAGATGATGATGGTCAGCCAGTGCATACTTATCTGGCCGAGGCCCAGTTGCGAAGCGAAATGCGGGACGAGCATCCAGAACAGCCATCAATGGATGAACTAGCGCGTACCATTCGCAAGCAGCTTCAGGCGCCGCGACTACGTAACTGATTGTATTTAAAAGGCCGGAGAGCGATATCCGGCCATTTAAACTTTTATTTCGCCAGCCCCAGGCGAGGGATCTCAATCGCCGGGCAGCGATCCATCACCACGGTCATGCCTGCATCCCGCGCCAGTACCGCCGCCTGCTCGTTGATCACGCCAAGCTGTAGCCACAGCGTTTTTGCGCCGATGGCGATAGCTTCCTGTGCGACGCCCCATGCAGCTTCAGAGTTGCGAAAAACATCCACCATATCGACTTTTTCGGGAATGTCCGCCAGCGTGGCATACCCCTGTTGCCCCAGCAATGTCTTACCCGCGACTTTTGGCGCAACCGGAATCACATGGTAGCCCTGTTCAAGCAGGTATTTCATTACCCGATAACTTGGACGATCGGGTTTATCGCTCGCACCTACCAGCGCGATAGTGCGAGTGGACGTCAATACATCAGCAATATCGGTCTCTTTCATCATCTTTCTCCTGGCTGTTTTGCAAAGTGTACGACAAACCTGACATAGCAACCATTCATCCCATACCGATGTATGAGAGCAAAACGCCAAAATATGTCTATATGTTAGTAAACATGATCTAAGAAAAATTTCGATACATTATTAGCCAGACGGCCTTTGGACAGGAGAACCTTATGAAAACCGGCGCGCTAACCACCTTCCTTGCTCTCTGTTTGCCGGTGACTGTTTTTGCCACAACGCTCCGTTTGTCGAATGAGGTTGATCTGCTGGTGCTGGACGGTAAAAAGGTGTCCAGCTCTTTATTACGCGGCGCAGAGAGCATCGAACTGGAAAACGGGCCGCATCAACTCGTTTTCCGGGTGGAAAAAACCATCCGACTGCCCGGTAATGAAGAGCGGCTTTATATTTCTCCGCCGCTGGTGATAAGTTTCGATACCCAGTTGATAAGTCAGGTCAATTTCCAGCTCCCGCGGCTGGAAAACGAGCGCGAAGCCTCGCATTTTAACGCGGCGCCGCGTCTGGCGCTTTTGGACGGCGACGCCATGCCCATTCCGGTAAAACTCGATATTCTGGCCATTACTTCTACGGCTAAAGTGGTCGATTATGAAATAGAGACCGAGCGTTATAATAAATCGGCGAAACGCGCCTCGCTTCCTCAGTTCGCCACGATGATGGCAGACGACAGCACATTACTTTCCGACGTCTCAGAGCTTGATACCGTACCGCCGCAATCACAAACTCTGACAGAACAGCGGCTGAAATATTGGTTCCGACTGGCCGACCCGCAGACACGCCATCATTTTCTGCAATGGGCGGAAAAACAGCCGCCCTCTTGATATGAGTTGTCCCAGCGCGCAATTTTTTTGTCTTTCTCTTGCAGCATCAAGCGCTTCCAGTAATCTGTAGACAGGTTAACTACGGAATCGAATTATGGAACTGACGACTCGCACCTTGCCGACGCGCAAACATATCGCGTTGGTTGCTCACGACCACTGCAAACAGATGTTAATGAACTGGGTGGAACGCCATCAGCCGTTGCTGGAAAAACACGTTCTTTATGCAACCGGCACCACGGGGAATCTGATCCAGCGCGCAACCGGTATGGACGTTAATGCGATGCTGAGCGGCCCGATGGGCGGCGACCAGCAGGTTGGCGCGCTCATTTCAGAAGGGAAAATCGACGTGTTGATATTCTTCTGGGACCCGCTTAACGCGGTACCGCACGACCCCGATGTCAAAGCGCTACTGCGTCTGGCCACCGTATGGAATATCCCTGTCGCCACTAACGTCTCAACGGCGGACTTTATCATCCAGTCCCCGCATTTTAATGACGCTGTAGATATTCTTATTCCGGATTATGCGCGTTATCTGGCCGAGCGCCTGAAATAACCGCTACGCGGGCGGGGTGCTGTACCGCCCGCGCTTTAGGGCTTCCTCGCCACCGGAACATCCAGCTGTTTAAGCGCCTCCACAAAGCGCGAGGGATTATCTTTATTGAAAAGCAGCCAGACCCGCGCGCGCGCGCGCGTCAACGCCACATATAACAAACGCCGCTCTTCAGCGTCCGGAAAATCCTCAACCTGAGGAAGAAGCGCACTTTCCATAATGGACTCTCGCGCCGGGGCGGGGAAACCGTCGTTACCCTCCTGCAATCCGACAAGAATCACGTAATCGGCCTGTTGGCCTTTGCTGGCATGGATAGTCATGAAGTCTATCTGTAACTTCGGCCAGCGAGTCGCCGCTTTTTGTAGACTCGCGGGTTTCAGATGATGATAGCGCGCCAGCACCAGGATACGTTCATCTTCCTTCGCATAGCCGGATAATTTATCCAGTAACGCGTCCAACTGGCTTTCATCCAATAACGTCACCGCTTTTTTATCGCCTGGGGTCAGACTATTTAACGGTTTTTTAAGCTGGTGCGGATTCTGCTGTACAAAGCGATTGGCAATATCGCCAATCCGACTGTTAAAACGGTACGTGGTGTCCAGGTGGCAATGCTCGCCCTCGCCGAACGTCTGATGAAACGCCGTCGTTAAGGAGAGCTGCGCCCCGCTAAAACGGTAAATTGCCTGCCAGTCATCGCCAACGGCAAACAGCGTAGTCTGGCTATTCTGCTTGCGCAGCGCCTCTAACAGCGCCGCCCGTTGCGGGGAAATATCCTGAAATTCATCGACCAGAATATGCTTCCACGGGCTGATAAAACGCCCTTTTTCGAGGATCACCATTGCCTGATGGATCAGCCCGGAGAAATCAACGGCATTTTCCGCTTTCAACGCGCTTTTCCAGGCCTTTAGCAGCGGCGCCATCAGCTTAATGCGTTTGCCAAACAGCTCGCGGCACTCCTCTGGTGCGCCAGCGATCATTTCTGCCTGCGCGCCGCCGTGCATACGCATCAAACTGACCCAACGATCCAGGCGAGGGGCCAGACGCCGCTGCAATGTCTCATCATCCCAGAAATTACCTTCCGGCACCGCCCACTGCATCTCCTCTTCCAGCCACTGACGCCAGCCTTTGGCCTGCGCTTTTTTCTCGCTACACTGCTGACGCCAGGTGCGCAGAAATAGCTGATGCCGCGCGGTGGCGTCACTTTCCAGCTTACTGACAACCGGCGCTTTTTTACTGCCTTGCTGAATAATATACAGCGCCAGCGAATGGAACGTACGGGCAGTAATCTCTTCCGTATGTAAGCGCTCGCGGATACGCTCATCCATCTCTTCTGCCGCCTTGCGACCAAACGCCAGTAAAAGAATTTGCCCCGCATCGGCTTGTCCGCGCGCCAACAACCAACCCGCGCGCGCCACCAGCACCGAGGTCTTACCGCTTCCCGCGCCCGCCAGTACCAGTAACGATGATTCGCCGTTAACCACCGCCCTGGCCTGGGAAGGATTAAGCGGAGAGGATTCTATCTGCGTAAAAAAGTCGGCATGCGCTTCCAGCATGGCATCAGCATACGCCTGATTATGCTGCTGCCGACTTCCCTCGCTATCCTGTAACCATGCCAGACACTTACGCCATATCTCGCGACAGTGAGCAAACTCCTCCAGACGTGAGACCGGTAGCGGCAAGGCGGCAAACGTCTGGCGAATTTCGTGTTCCAGCCCCCGAACGCGTTCACGGGTAAGCCATTGGTTTTCGCCCGTTCGCTCACTAATACGCGCCCATTGCTCCTGCAATGCCTGCGCGGCGACATCACTCATCTCCTGGCTCCAGCGACGCCAATGCGCGTCCAGATAGCGATGGAATTGCTGGGTTTCCGACCACTCGGTACCGTGCAAACGTACGACTTTATCCTCCGGCAGGACAAACTCCAGCTCGCCCCATACCAGCCCACGCTTACAGTGAATCGCCAATAACTGATTGAATGGAATAAGATATTCATGCCTGTCGCCAGACACTTTCACCCCAGCGTTGAGGATCACGGCACGATCATACGGGTGTTGCGCCAGACGTTTTCCAAGAGAAGTTGCTTTCAGTTCCATGACTCAGCGAATCCAGACGTAAAGATGTGCTTATCAGTGTAACCGCCAGAGAAAACGTGCTCCAGTCTAAAAAAACGTTACAATTGCCCGCAGTGATAGAAAACCGGAATGAACTGAGGGTTTATGCGTACCGTTCTGAATATTTTAAACTTTGTACTGGGCGGCTTTGCCACTACGCTGGCCTGGCTGCTGGCGACGCTTGTCAGTATTGTGCTTATTTTTACCCTGCCGTTGACCCGCTCCTGCTGGGAGATAACCAAACTGTCCCTGTTCCCTTACGGTAATGAAGCCATTCACGTTGACGAACTTAATCCGGCGGCGAAAAGCGTATTAATGAATACTGGCGGTACCTTGCTGAATATTTTCTGGTTACTTTTTTTCGGCTGGTGGCTATGCCTGATGCACATTGCCTCCGGTATCGCGCAGTGTGTCACTATCATCGGGATACCTGTCGGTATTGCGAACTTTAAAATTGCCGCGATTGCGCTTTGGCCTGTCGGTCGCCGCGTCGTCTCTGTAGAAACCGCTCGCGCCGCGCGAGAAGCTAACGCGCGCCGCCGTTTTGAATGATCGGGACAAATAGCCTTTATGTTAAGTCCGTTGATTCGCCGTTATACCTGGAACAGTACCTGGCTGTATTACATCCGCATTTTTATCGCTCTGTGCGGCACCACCGCCCTGCCCTGGTGGCTGGGCGACGTCAAACTGACCATCCCGCTCACGCTCGGTATGGTTGCCGCGGCGCTAACCGATCTCGACGATCGCCTTGCCGGACGCTTGCGTAATTTAATCATTACCTTAATTTGCTTTTTTATCGCGTCGGCTTCTGTGGAGCTGCTCTTTCCCTGGCCGTGGCTATTTGCGTTGGGCTTAACGTTATCCACCAGCGGGTTTATTCTGTTGGGAGGACTGGGGCAACGCTATGCCACCATCGCGTTCGGCGCGTTACTCATTGCCATCTATACGATGCTGGGTACCTCTCTATACGATCACTGGTATCAGCAACCACTGCTCCTGCTGGCAGGCGCAGTATGGTATAACCTACTGACGCTAACCGGGCATCTGCTATTTCCGATCCGTCCGTTGCAGGATAATCTGGCACGCAGTTACGAACAGTTAGCGCACTATCTGGAACTGAAATCACGTCTGTTTGATCCTGATATTGAAGATGAAAGCCAGGCGCCGCTCTATGATTTAGCGTTAGCGAACGGGCAGTTAATGGCGACGCTGAACCAAACGAAAGTGTCGTTGTTGACTCGCCTGCGCGGCGATCGCGGTCAACGCGGTACGCGCCGCACCCTCCATTACTATTTTGTGGCGCAGGATATTCATGAACGCGCCAGTTCTTCGCATATTCAATACCAGACGCTGCGCGATTATTTTCGCCATAGCGACGTCATGTTCCGCTTTCAACGTCTGATGTCGATGCAGGCGCAGGCCTGTACGCAGCTGGCGCGCTGTATCTTACTGCGTACGCCGTACCAGCATGATCCGCGTTTTGAACGCGCCTTTACCCACATTGACGCCGCGCTTGAACGTATGCGCGCCAGCGGCGCTTCTTTAGAGCTGTTAAATACGCTTGGGTTCTTATTAACCAACCTACGCGCCATTGATGCGCAACTGGCGACGATCGAGTCGGAGCAGGCCCAGGCAATGCCGCGCAATGAGTCAGAAAACCAGTTGGCTGATGATAGCCTGCACGGGTTTAGCGACATCTGGCTGCGTCTGAGCCGTAATTTTACCCCGGAGTCCGCTCTCTTTCGCCATGCGGTACGCATGTCGCTGGTATTGTGCATCGGTTATGCTCTCATCCAAATTACCGGGATGCGCCACGGGTACTGGATATTGCTCACCAGCCTGTTCGTTTGTCAGCCTAACTATAACGCGACCCGCCATCGCCTTGCGCTCAGGATTATCGGTACGTTGGTAGGCGTTGCGATCGGCCTGCCGATTTTATGGTTTGTTCCTTCGCTTGAAGGACAGTTAGTTCTGCTGGTGATTACCGGCGTGCTTTTCTTCGCATTCCGTAATGTGCAGTATGCCCATGCGACGATGTTCATCACCCTGCTGGTATTACTCTGCTTTAACCTCCTGGGCGAAGGCTTCGAGGTAGCGTTACCGCGCGTCGTCGACACGTTAATTGGCTGCGCTATCGCCTGGGCTGCGGTCAGCTTTATTTGGCCGGACTGGCGCTTTCGCAACCTTCCCCGGGTACTCCAGCGCGCCACCGATGCTAATTGCCGCTACCTTGATGCGATCCTTGAGCAATATCACCAGGGACGGGATAACCGCCTGGCCTATCGCATTGCCAGACGCGACGCGCACAACCGCGATGCAGAACTGGCATCCGTGGTTTCTAATATGTCGAGCGAACCCGACGTCACGGCCGAAACCCGGGAGGCGGCGTTCAGGCTGCTTTGCCTCAATCACACTTTTACCAGCTATATCTCCGCCCTCGGCGCGCACCGCGAAAAGCTCAGTAATCCGGACGTGTTGGGGCTTCTGGATGACGCGGTCTGCTACGTTGATGATGCGCTTCATCATCAACCTGAAGACGAACAGCGCGTACACCAGGCGCTGGAGGGTTTAAAGCAGCGAGTTCAGTCACTGGAAACACGTCCGGACAGCAAAGAACCTCTGGTTGTTCAACAAATTGGTTTGCTCATTGCCTTACTGCCCGAGATTGGACGCTTGCAACGGCAAATTTCACCGCCGACTTCTAGATTAATTACCCAGCCGTAAGCGAATGAGCCCAGTCGGCAAGCTCCTGGCGACGACTCGCCGGGAGCGCCGCTTCATGTACGCCGACAATTGCGCCTTCCAGGGCATACAAAACTTTCACCGTCAGCAAGGGATTGCTTTGTCGCAACCTTAGCCAGCACATTTTCGCGCCCAGTATGCGTAACATATTTTCGTCCTTTATCCCTGACTCATTGAGCAATGTTTCCAGATGGAAGGTCATATTGGGGAGATCTTTGAGTCTGTGCTGTAAAATACGGCTGTGTTTTTCCTTCATTGCCGCGTCAAGAGAATACTTCGATAAACGCACCAGCTGCTGCTGATCGCGCCACAGGCTTTCATCCACCCGGTAATAGTTGAGCATAACGGGACGTCCACACTTCATAAACATGAGCCAGGCGGGAGGATGCTTCACACAGTAGGGTACGCTTTCTTCACAGGCGCGGAGATAAAGCTCGCCATTAGCCACCATCGCAAAGACGGTATCCTCCACGGTCAGACTATAGCTACCGAATAAAGATCGATACTGGATCGTCCCCAAAGAGGCCAAATATTCTTGCGATTTATAGATCCTGGCATAAGAGAGTGCTCTCATAAAATTCCTTTTAAATCATAAAGTAAAAGAATGATTTGCAGTAACGGATCCGTTAATGACGAAAATAGGCAACTTATACTCCGCGAGCAAGATGATTTTTATTTTTGACGCCACTAAGAATAAAAATTGCGAGACAGTTTCCGAAAATAGAGTTGATCTTTCATCGCCACAGGGGTACTGTATGAATATACAGTAACTCACAGGGCTGGATTGATTATGTACACTTCAGGTTATGCAAATCGTTCTTCGTCATTTCCTACCACTACCCACAACGCTGCGCGCACCGCTACGGAAAATGCCGCGGCAGGACTGGTCAGTGAAGTTGTCTACCACGAAGACCAGCCCATGATGGCGCAACTCCTGCTTTTGCCTTTACTCCGTCAGTTAGGCCAACAATCACGCTGGCAGCTCTGGCTCACGCCGCAGCAAAAGCTCAGCCGTGAATGGGTTCAGTCTGCAGGTTTGCCATTAACGAAAGTGATGCAAATTAGCCAGCTTGCGCCTCGTCATACGCTGGAGTCGATGATCCGCGCTTTGCGTACAGGAAATTACAGCGTGGTAATTGGTTGGTTGACTGAAGAACTGACAGAAGAAGAACATGCCAGCCTGGTTGAAGCAGCGAAGGTAGGTAATGCGGTAGGGTTTATCATGCGCCCTGTACGTGCACACGCTTTACCCAGGAGACAGCATTCCGGGCTAAAAATTCACTCTAATTTGTATCATTAAGTAAAATTAGGATTTATCCTGGGCTTTTTTTTACGCGAGCGCATCTCCTTTGAGTGGTAACGTTTTTTTTGCGAGAAAGCTTGCCAGAAGCGGTTTCCGCAATTTTTGCTGTACGATTTATTATCTGAAACTGTTAAATGATGTGTATATCCGTCATGTTTTTTTCACATGTCTGACGGAGTTCACACTTGTAAGTTTCCAACTACGTTGTAGACTTTACATCGCCAGGGGTGCTCAGCATAAGCCGTAGATATCGGTAGAGTAACTATTGAGCAGATCCCCCGGTGAAGGATTTAACCGTGTTATCTCGTTGGAGATATTCATGGCGTATTTTGGATGATAACGAGGCGCAAAAAATGAAAAAGACAGCTATCGCGATTGCAGTGGCACTGGCTGGTTTCGCTACCGTAGCGCAGGCCGCTCCGAAAGATAACACCTGGTACGCTGGTGCTAAACTGGGCTGGTCTCAGTACCATGACACCGGCTTCATTAACAATGATGGCCCGACTCATGAAAACCAACTGGGCGCAGGTGCTTTTGGTGGTTACCAGGTTAACCCGTACGTTGGCTTTGAAATGGGCTACGACTGGTTAGGCCGTATGCCGTACAAAGGCGACAACATCAATGGCGCTTATAAAGCTCAGGGCGTTCAGTTGACCGCTAAACTGGGTTATCCAATCACTGACGATCTGGACGTTTATACCCGTCTGGGTGGTATGGTATGGCGTGCAGACACCAAGTCTAACGTCCCTGGCGGCGCGTCTACTAAAGACCACGACACCGGCGTTTCCCCGGTATTCGCGGGCGGTATCGAGTATGCCATCACCCCTGAAATCGCAACCCGTCTGGAATACCAGTGGACTAACAACATCGGTGATGCCAACACCATCGGCACCCGTCCGGACAACGGCCTGCTGAGCGTAGGTGTTTCCTACCGTTTCGGCCAGCAAGAAGCTGCTCCGGTAGTAGCTCCGGCACCGGCTCCGGCTCCGGAAGTACAGACCAAGCACTTCACTCTGAAGTCTGACGTACTGTTCAACTTCAACAAATCTACCCTGAAGCCGGAAGGCCAGCAGGCTCTGGATCAGCTGTACAGCCAGCTGAGCAACCTGGATCCGAAAGACGGTTCCGTTGTCGTTCTGGGCTTCACTGACCGTATCGGTTCTGACGCTTACAACCAGGGTCTGTCCGAGAAACGTGCTCAGTCTGTTGTTGATTACCTGATCTCCAAAGGTATTCCGTCTGACAAAATCTCCGCACGTGGTATGGGCGAATCTAACCCGGTTACCGGCAACACCTGTGACAACGTGAAACCTCGCGCTGCCCTGATCGATTGCCTGGCTCCGGATCGTCGCGTAGAGATCGAAGTTAAAGGCGTTAAAGACGTGGTAACTCAGCCGCAGGCTTAAGTTTCCGTCTGATAAAAAACCCCGCGCCGCGGGGTTTTTTGCTCTGGTCTGGATGACAACGCCTTTCAGCGTTACTTCTTGCCTAATAACGCCTGTAAATCCTGCTTTAACGTGGTCATTTGCGTGGCATATTTCTCTTTATGCTCCGCGTCTTCTATCAGTTGCACTATCGTTTCGGATAATGTTTTACCGCGTCGCTGCGCAAGGCCCGCCAGACGCTGCCAGACCATAAACTCTAAATCGATAGATTTTTTGCGCGTATGCTGATGTTCCGCATTGAAGTGTCGTTTGCGTCTTGCCCGAATGGTTTGTTTCATCCGATTAAGCAAGGCAGGATTCATATGCCTGTCTATCCAGACATTTACCCGCACCGGTTCATTTTCGAGGGCCAACAACAAATTGACGGCTTCCTGGGCAGCACTGGCTTCCACGTAGCGGGTGATCAACTCCCCTTCGCGGTGCTTTTTCACCAGATATTTCCATTTCCAACCGCTTTCAAGATTTTCAAGTTGTTGATATTTCATTGTGATCCCAATGTTACCGTGTAACTGTTATCAGAATATCAGTTTTTTAGCCATCTGAAGAAAAGAATCTCGAACCTGTGAATGGTTACACGTCTTCATATTACTTTGCATTCGCTTTCCGCGTGTGCAGCGTGACGGGTTAGGCTATAATCCCCCCTTTTACAACAGACTAAAAAACCTCAACTTTGACCATTACGAAACTTGCATGGCGTGATCTGGTTCCGGATAGCGAAAGCTATCAGGAGATATTTGCACAGCCACACGCGACTGACGAAAACGACACCTTACTCAGTGATACTCAGCCACGACTGCAATTTGCGCTTGAGCAGCTTATTCAGCCGTGGAGCTCATCCTCTTTTATGCTGACTAAAGCGCCTGAAGAGCAAGAGTATCTCACTTTACTTTCAGATGCCGTCCGCGCTCTGCAAACCGATGCCGGACAATTAACCGGCGGACATTATGATGTTTCCGGGCATACTGTTCATTACCGCGCCGCGCAGAATGCGCAAGACAACTTTGCCACCGTCACACAAGTCGTCAGCGCGGACTGGGTCGAAGCCGAACAGCTCTTTGGTTGCCTACGGCAGTATAACGGCGACATTACCCTGCAGCCGGGACTGGTTCATCAGGCGAACGGCGGCGTGCTGATTATTTCCTTACGAACCCTTCTGGCGCAGCCGTTGCTATGGATGCGTCTGAAAGCCATCGTTAGCCGCGAACGTTTTGACTGGGTGGCCTTTGACGAATCGCGTCCATTGCCGGTCTCCGTGCCATCAATGCCGCTCAAACTGAAGGTGATTCTGGTTGGCGAACGTGAATCACTGGCCGATTTTCAGGAGATGGAACCGGAGCTCGCGGAACAGGCTATCTACAGTGAATTTGAAGACAATTTACAGATAGCGGACGCAGAAGCTATGACCCTGTGGTGTCAATGGGTGACGCGTATCGCTTCACGCGATAATTTGCCTGCCCCGGCGCCGGACGCCTGGCCCGTCCTGATACGCGAGGCTGTGCGCTATACCGGCGAACAGGATACGCTGCCTCTTTGCCCACTGTGGATAGCCCGCCAGTTTAAGGAGGCGTCGCCTTTATGCGAAGGCGATACCTGCGGCGCAGAAGCGCTCAGCCTGATGCTTGCCCGACGCGAATGGCGAGAAGGCTTTCTGGCGGAGCGGATGCAGGATGAGATTCTGCAAGAGCAGATCCTGATTGAAACCGAAGGCGAACGCGTTGGACAAATCAATGCGCTTTCCGTCATTGAGTTTCCCGGGCATCCGCGCGCCTTTGGCGAACCGTCGCGAATTAGCTGTGTTGTGCATATCGGCGATGGCGAATTTAACGATATTGAGCGCAAGGCCGAACTTGGCGGAAATATCCACGCTAAGGGAATGATGATTATGCAGGCCTTCCTGATGTCGGAGTTGCAGCTGGAGCAACAAATTCCCTTCTCTGCCTCGTTAACCTTTGAGCAGTCCTACAGCGAAGTGGATGGCGATAGCGCCTCAATGGCGGAATTATGTGCGCTCATCAGCGCGCTGGCCAATGTGCCAGTGAATCAAAACATTGCGATTACCGGCTCGGTCGATCAGTTTGGTCGCGCGCAACCGGTGGGCGGGCTAAACGAAAAAATTGAAGGTTTCTTCGCCATCTGCGAGCAGCGGGAATTAAACGGTAAACAGGGCGTGATTATCCCTGCCGCCAATGTCCGCCATCTCAGTCTTAAATCTGAACTGCTGCAAGCGGTTAAAGAAGAGAAGTTCACTATCTGGGCGGTAGACGACGTGACCGACGCCTTACCGTTACTGTTAAATCTGGTGTGGGATGGCGAAGGTCAAACGACGTTGATGCAGACTATCCAGGAGCGTATCGCGCAGGCGACGCAACAGGAAGGCCGCCATCGTTTCCCGTGGCCGTTACGTTGGCTGAACGCTTTTATTCCGAACTGATCGGACTTGTTCAGCGTACACGTGTTAGCTATCCTGCGTGCTTCAATAAAATAAGGTTTACATAAAACATGGTAGATAAACGCGAATCCTATACAAAAGAAGACCTTCTTGCCTCTGGTCGTGGTGAACTGTTTGGCGCTAAAGGGCCGCAACTCCCTGCGCCGAACATGCTGATGATGGACCGCGTCGTTAAGATGACCGAAACGGGCGGCAATTTCGACAAAGGCTATGTCGAAGCCGAGCTGGATATCAATCCGGATCTATGGTTCTTCGGATGCCACTTTATCGGCGATCCGGTGATGCCCGGTTGTCTGGGTCTGGATGCTATGTGGCAATTGGTGGGATTCTACCTGGGCTGGTTGGGCGGCGAAGGCAAAGGCCGCGCTCTGGGCGTGGGCGAAGTGAAATTTACCGGCCAGGTTCTGCCAACAGCCAGGAAAGTCACCTATCGCATTCATTTCAAACGTATCGTAAACCGTCGCCTGATCATGGGCCTGGCGGACGGTGAGGTTCTGGTGGATGGTCGTCTGATCTATACCGCACACGATTTGAAAGTCGGTTTGTTCCAGGATACTTCCGCGTTCTAAGTGTTGAATTGATATTCCGCGCTATCGGTATCATGCTTGCAAAGCCAATAAAGGCGAAACCTCCGCACTGCGGAGGTTTCTTTTTCTAAAGAGACAGAATCAGGCCATTACCGCCCTGTCCTCCATGGCTTGTCGCCAACCTCCCAACCAGTATGACCGTTGATTCAGCGTCTGATAGGGACACATTTCTTTTGATCGTCCGGCGATGCCGGCCTGATATCCACGTTGATGTGCCCGTTCCAGGCGATCTCGTTTTTGTCTCTTCATGCCTCGTTTCCCTCATATTTGTATCTGGTGGAAAAGAAAACAGTGATTACAAAATGTGCAATCACACTACACGAATACCTCTAAATGGATCGCCCGTCAATGCGCAAAATTCACACCAATGTCATATTTGTGAGCTATACGGTAAATCATTTGTACAAAAAATGTGAGCCAGAACAATTATTTTTCCGGCGTCAAAAATAAAAAAACCGCCTCAGGCGCACGACCTGAAGCGGTTAAATTTACATTACTTTTATCTCAGGGAAGTCGCTTTATCTCATCTGCGATAGCGGCTGCTTCCTGACTCCATGCGCTTGCCAGTACTTTGACCATCTCATCATAGCCATCTTTCTGCTGGCTGGCTTCGATATGGAAAGGCCGCTTAATCAGTTGTCCGTTGTGGTTTAATAGCCACTCCCCGCTGACGATAACTTTACCATCGTAACGTCCATGGAATCCGGTTACGGTAACGTTTAACGTATCCTGGGTGGTTCCCAACGGCTGGGAAGCGACGACCCAGCCAGGAAGCCGGGCGCTAAGATTCGCCACCAGCGTGTTACGTAATTGCTGGTCCAGCGGGCTGGCCCACAGATTGTTATTGGCAATCACATACTGGACATCACTGGTTTGATACACCACACCGTTACCTGCCAGATAGTCAGGTACGGAAACCTGCTCTACCCATAAGAGACGGTTGCCCTGGCTTGCGGTGCTTTGCACACCGCTTTGCGCTATCGGGAGCTGATAATAGCTTTTATTCTCTCCGCCGGAGCTACATGACGCCAGCCAGAACGCCATTATCACGACTAGCCATTTTTTCATTGTTTCGCCCTCTTAGGCTCAGGATCTTTTTTATCCTTCGCTTCAAATACCAGCGCGTTGCTCTTCTCGTTCAGAGTTTTCAACACCGGTTGTAACTCACGAAGCACCTGATCGAGACGCTGCATATCCGCCACCATTTTGTTATACGCCGCCGATCCAGGCTGGAAACCTTGCATACTGCGGTTAAGTTCGCGTAACGTCGTTTGCATATCCGCCGGAAGCTGCTGCATCGACTGACTGGAGGTAATCTTGTTCATATTATCCAGCGTGGTTTGCAGCCGACGCATAGTACGCTGGCTTTCAGACAGCGTATTGGTCGCTTGTTCGATCATCGGATTCAGCGGCAGGTTGTTGATCTTATCCAGCGTTTCCACCAGTCGCTGTTGAATTTGCGCCAGGCCGCTGCTGACGGTGGGAATAATTTCATAACCATCAAATTCACGTAGCCCGGTAATCGGCGGCTCTTTAGGATAAAAATCCAGATCGACATACAGCGCCCCGGTCACCAGGTTACCGGTTTTAAGCGAAGCGCGTAAACCGCGCTTAAGCAGTTCCGTCAAATGCGCGCCAACATCCGCATTTTCTCCCAGTTGCGCTTTCAGACGCTCCGGTTCAATGCGCACCAGCACAGGAATACGGTAATCGTCGTTAAACACCTGACGCATATTAGACGCAAAGAAAGGCACTTTGCTTACCGTCCCCAGACGAATACCGCGGAACTCCAGCGGCGCGCCGGGTTGTAATCCGCGCACCGAATCTTTAAAGAACATCAGGTAATCGATATGATCGGTGTACAGCGAATCCTGAATACTTTTTTGATCGTCGTAGAGGTTAAACGCCGTTTTTTCGGCGACGGGTTGCCCCTGCTCAAGTCCTTCCGGCACATCAAAACTCACGCCGCCGCCAAACAACGTCGTCAACGATCCCATTTCCACGCGCATTCCCGCCGATGTCAGATCCACAGCGATACCGCTATCTTTCCAGAATCGGACATTACTGGTGACCAACCGATCGTTTGGCGCCTTAATGAACAACTGATAACTCATTGTCCGTTTTTGCGGATCGAAAGAGCTGGTTTCAACGGACCCTACCCGATAGCCCCGGAACAGAACGGGATCGCCGGGACTGAGTTGACCGGCCTTTTTGCTGTCCAGAATCACACGAATACCTTTGGCATCAGGCGGTGCCAACGGCGGTGAGTCAAGAAGCTGATAGCTTTCTGGCTGGCTGCCCTTATTCCCTGGTTGTAGTTCAATATATGCGCCTGATAACAGCGTCCCAAGCCCGCTGATGCCTTCACGCCCCACCTGCGGTTTTACGACCCAAAATACCGAGTCTTTATGCAGCAATTTTTCCATACCGGAATGAAGCCGCGCTTTGATTTGTACATGGGTCAGATCGTCAGTCAGCGTCGCGCTTTCAACCACGCCGACATCCACGCTGCGACTTTTGATCGTCGTTTTTCCGCCTTCAATGCCTTCCGCATTGGTGGTGATTAAGGTAACTTCCGGTCCCTGGTGGCTGTAGTGATAAAACAGAATCCAGGCTCCGATAAGCGCAGTAACAATCGGGAATATCCAGACAGGCGACCAATTTTTCACCTTTTGTACTTTGGCTTCCCCTTTTTTAGGTTCCATGCTATCAGGACTCCTCATGGCCTGGTTCGTATTCACGATCCCACGACAGACGCGGATCAAAGGTCATCGCAGAAAACATTGTCATTATGACGACTAAAGCAAACATCAACGCACCCATCGCAGGATAAATATTCATTAACCCTCCCATGCGCACCAGCGCAGAGAGTACGGCAATGACAAAGACATCAATCATTGACCAGCGCCCCACAAACTCCACTACTTCATAAATAAAATGCATCCGTTCACTGTCGCGCTTACCGTGGCCTTTCGCATCCCAACAAAGCCAGGCAATGGCGATCATTTTTAGCGTCGGCACCATAATACTGGCGAGAAAGATAACCGCCGCCACCGGATAAGACCCCTCGCTCCACAGCAAAATCACGCCAGCCAGAATGGTCGACGGCATTTTCGAGCCCAGTAAGTCGGTAATCATAATCGGCAAAATATTGGCGGGCAGATAAAGCATGATCGAGGTAAATAATAACGCCAGCGTCCACTGCAAACTGTTTTTACGCCGGACATAGCCTTTCGTATGGCAACGCGGACAGACGAGACTCTCCGCAGGCAGGATCGCCGTGCAGCAGGCGCAAGAACGCAAAGACTGCCGGATACCGGTAATCCCCGGCGTTAACGGCTGCGCCAGTGCAGGCTGCGGGGCGATATCATCCCACAACCAGCGGCGATCGACACACTGGAACGCCCGCAGTTGAACGAGACAAAATAAGCACCAGGGAATAAAGCTGCTGCCGATGCCGATATCGCCGTAGGCCATCAGCTTAACAAAACTGACCAACACCCCGGCGAGAAATATTTCCGCCATTCCCCACGATTTGAGGAGGAAAAAAATCCTTGCCAGCGTTTTTTTTACCGACAACGGCAGATTGGCGCGGTTGACAAGTAATATAATGGTCACCAGGCAAAATGCCGGCACCAGTTGGACAAATAATAAAAAGAACGTGCCGAGGCTGGCGTAATCTTCAGAAAACATGACGCCGGGGATTTCCAGAAGCGTGACTTCGCTGGTGACGCCCGCGACATTCATATTCACGAAGGGAAAAAGGTTAGAAAGCAGCAACATAAATAGTGCCGCTAACGCATAGGCTGTAGGACGCTGCCGGGGCGCGTCCCACTCGGTCGTTAACGTTGCGCCGCATCGTGGACATGCTGCTTTTTGCCCATGCGAGAGGCGGGGTAAAGCCACCAGCATGTCGCATTGCGAGCACAATATGTGCTTCGCAGCATGGTGATGTTCACACATAGGAGCTCCTTTCGTTATGCCCCGTTTTTCAGACCTTCAAGATACTCCCAACGTTCGAAGGCTTGCTCAAGTTCTTGCTCCGCCTGACTTAAATCGGCCAGAACTTTTTGCGTTTGCTCATGGGGTTGGCTAAAAAAGGCCGCATCCGCAACCTGCGCCTGTAGCGCTTCCAGCTTCGCTTCCAGGTCTTCAAGCTGACCGGGTAACTGCTCCAGCTCGCGCTGCAGTTTATAGCTTAGTTTGCTACTGCCACGTTTTACAATTTCTGCTTTAGGGGCAATAACTTCCTCATTTTTTTTCGCCATCGGCTGTTTCGTCGCCAGATGCTGCTCTTGCTGCGCGCGCGCATCATGGTAGCCGCCGATATAACGTCCGATTTTGCCGCCGCCCTCGAAAATCCAGCATTCCGTCACGGTATTATCGACAAATTGCCGATCGTGGCTGACCAGTAGTACCGTGCCCTGATAGCCATCAATTAATTCTTCTAATAGTTCCAGCGTTTCGACGTCAAGATCGTTCGTTGGTTCATCGAGAATTAAAAGATTGCTCGGCTTGAGGAACAGTCGTGCCAGCAGCAGACGGTTACGTTCGCCGCCGGAAAGCGCGCGAACGGGTGTCATCGCCCGTTTGGGGTGAAACAGGAAGTCCTGCAAATAGCCCAGTACATGGCGCGGCTTACCGTTTACCATCACCTCTTGCTTGCCTTCCGCAAGGTTATCCATCACGGTTTTTTCCGGGTCCAGTTCGGCGCGATGCTGATCGAAGTAGGCGACTTCCAGCTTCGTTCCTACGTGGATGCGCCCGCTGTCAACCTGAAGCTGTCCCAGCATCAGTTTCAGTAGCGTGGTTTTACCGCAGCCGTTCGGGCCAATTAACGCAATCTTGTCGCCGCGCTGCACCTGAGCGGAGAAATCTTTTACCAGTTGTTTTCCTTCTACCTGGTAATCGACGTTTTCCATCTCAAAAACGATTTTACCGGAGCGCGTCGCCTCTTCGACCTGCATCTTCGCCGTGCCCATCACTTCCCGACGCTCGCTGCGTTCACGACGCATCGCTTTTAACGCCCGCACGCGCCCTTCATTACGGGTGCGGCGCGCCTTGATACCCTGGCGAATCCAGACTTCTTCCTGCGCCAGTTTGCGATCAAATTCCGCGTTTTGTAATTCTTCTACGCGCAGCGCTTCTTCTTTCTCCAGCAGGTATTGATCGTAATTTCCCGGATAGGTGACCAGTTTGCCACGATCGAGATCGACAATGCGGGTCGCCATATTGCGAATAAACGAACGATCGTGAGAGATAAAAATAATCGTTCCGTTAAAGGTTTTCAGAAACCCTTCCAGCCAGTCGATAGTTTCGATATCCAGATGGTTAGTCGGTTCATCCAGTAACAATACGCGCGGATTGCTGACCAGCGCCCGACCCAGCGCGGCTTTACGCAGCCAGCCGCCGGAGAGCGACGACAGCGCGGCGTTAGGATCGAGTCCAAGCTGCGCCAGCACTTCATTAATACGGTTTTCCAGCTGCCACAGATTATGATGATCGAGCTGTTCCTGTACACGCGCCATTTCATTGAGGTTTTTCTCGCTGGGATCGGTCATCACCAAACGGGAAATCTCATGATAACGCTTGAGGTATTCCGCTTGTTCTTCGATACCTTCGGCGACAAAGTCATAGACGCTGCCCGCAATATTACGTGGCGGGTCCTGTTGCAGACGCGCGACGATCAGATCCTGCTCATAAATAATACGCCCATCGTCCAGACCCTGTTCGCGGTTAAGAATCTTCATCAAGGTGGATTTCCCGGCGCCGTTACGCCCCACCAGACAGACGCGTTCGTTATCTTCGATATGCAACTCTGCGTTATCGAGAAGCGGCGCGTCGCTGAACGACAGCCATGCGCCATGCATACTGATTAATGACATTTACTTTTCCTTTCAGGCGGCGCGGATCAGCCAGCAGTTATGGATCTGACGGTTACGGGCAAAATCCGGGGAGAGCGTTTTTTGCGTAATTTCTTGTGCTGCAAGCCCCAGTTCCGCCAAACCTTCCAGATCCATACGGAATCCGCGCTTATTATTTGAGAACATGATGGTGCCGCCTTTACGCAGCAGGCGTTTTAAATCTTTCATTAACGCGACATGATCGCGCTGAACATCAAACGACTCTTCCATACGTTTTGAGTTAGAGAACGTCGGTGGATCGATAAAGATCAAATCGAACTGTTCATTCGCCTCGCGCAGCCAGCCCAGGCAGTCGGCCTGAATCAGGCGATGCGCGCGGCCGCTCAGTCCGTTCAGACGCAAATTACGTTCGGCCCACTCCAGATAGGTGCGGGACATATCTACCGTTGTGGTGCTGCGCGCGCCGCCCAGACCTGCATGTACGCTGGCGCTGCCGGTATAAGAAAAGAGATTCAGGAAATCTTTGCCTTTGCTCATTTCTCCCAGCATCCTGCGGGCAATACGGTGATCGAGGAACAGACCGGTGTCGAGATAATCCGTCAGATTTACCCATAAGCGCGCATTATATTCGCTGACCTCAAGGAACTCGCCCTTCTCGCTCATTTTCTGATACTGGTTTTTTCCTTTTTGCCGTTCGCGGGTTTTTAACACCAGTTTATTCGGCGGAATACCGAGCACTGACAAGGTTGCCGCAATAATATCGAACAGACGCTGCCGCGCTTTTTGCGCATCCACCGTTTTCGGTGGCGCATATTCCTGAATCACCGCCCAGTCGCCGTAACGGTCTACCGCCACGTTATATTCCGGCAGGTCGGCATCATACAAGCGATAGCATTCAATCCCTTCCTGGCGCGCCCATTTCTCCAGCTTTTTAATATTTTTACGCAGGCGATTAGCGTAATCTTCCGCCACCGTCGCCGGCTTACTGTCCGCCGTGGTTTCCGCAATATGATAGTTTTTCTGCACGCAGTCCAGCGGGCCATTCTTGGCTTTAAACTGTTTGTCGGCACGCAATTGCAGGCTGCCCAGCAAATCGGGCGAAGCGCTGAACAGCGACAGGTTCCAGCCGCCAAACTGATTTTTCATGGTACGGCCCAGCAGGCTGTGCAACGCAATCAGCGCCGGTTCGCTGTCCAGACGTTCGCCGTAAGGCGGGTTACTGATCACCGTACCATACGGGCCTTTCGGCAATGGATTACTCAGTTGCGCCACATCTTTCACTTCAAAGGTGATAAGCTCCCCGATACCGGCGCGACGGGCGTTGCTGCGCGCCCGCTCAATGACGCGCGCATCGCTGTCGGAACCGTAGAAATGAGAGGAATACTCCGCCAGCCCCTTACGCGCCCGGGTCTGCGCTTCGGCTTTCACTTCCTGCCAGATAGTTTCGTCATGCTGTGCCCAGCCGCTAAATCCCCAGTGACCACGGTGCAGGCCCGGCGCGCGATCGGTCGCCCACATCGCGGCCTCAATCAACAGTGTCCCCGAACCACACATAGGGTCGAGTAGCGGCGTACCGGGTTGCCAGCCGGAACGCATAACAATCGCTGCCGCCAGCGTCTCTTTAATTGGCGCCAGCCCGGTGCGATCGCGATAACCGCGCAGGTGCAGGCCATCACCACTGAGATCCAGCGCAATGCTGGCAGTTTCTTTATTCAGCCAGACGTTAATACGGAGGTCCGGCGATTCGCGGTCCACATTTGGACGCGGAAGATTTTTCCGCGTAAATGCATCGACAATCGCGTCTTTAACTTTCATCGCGCCATACTGACTATTACGGATGGTGTCGTTCAGGCCGCTGAAATGCACCGCAAACGTCGCGCCAGGATTAAAAATCTCTGTCCAGTTTATCGCCTGAACGCCGAGGTAAAGATCGAGATCGCTGTAGACCTTGCACTCACCCATCGGCAGGATAATACGCGAGGCCAGGCGGCTCCACATCAGGCTCTGGTAAATAAGCCGCGTGTCGCCCTGAAAATGGACCCCACCCTGAACAACCTGACACCCTACGGCGCCCAGTTTTTCCAGTTCAGTTTTTAACAGCTCTTCCAGCCCGCGGGCCGTACTGGCAAACAGAGAATTCATATTGTCACTTTTACGCTAAGAAAATTGTTGCGCATTATAGCTAATCTCACGCCCATGTCATAAAGTTGAAGGCTTATTTTCATTTGAGGGACTGTACGGTGGCGACGTTATCACGGCTCTTTATTCATCCGGTCAAATCCATGCGCGGCATTGGTCTGACTCATGCGCTGGCAGATATCAGCGGCCTGGCTTTTGATCGCATCTTCATGATAACCGAGCCTGACGGCACATTTATCACCGCCCGCCAGTTTCCACAAATGGTACGTTTTACCCCCTCTCCCTTACACGACGGCCTCCATTTGACCGCGCCAGACGGCAGTAGCGCGCTGGTTCGCTTTACGGATTTCACCCCGCAGGATGCGCCGACCGAGGTCTGGGGAAACCATTTTACCGCTCG
This sequence comes from Salmonella sp. 741265116_PST, assembly GCF_046567715.1. Classification (NCBI taxonomy): domain Bacteria; kingdom Pseudomonadati; phylum Pseudomonadota; class Gammaproteobacteria; order Enterobacterales; family Enterobacteriaceae; genus Salmonella; species Salmonella sp. 741265116_PST. Next base: position 29,917 of record NZ_JBKFPH010000018.1, read on the forward strand.
CGTCGCCCCGACGGCGATTAATCAATGGTTGAGCGGCTTTTTCTCCCGCGATGTCCAGTTGCGCTGGGTTGGGCCGCAATTGACGCGCCGGGTTAAACGGCATAACGCGGTGCCGCTGGGATTTGCCGATGGCTACCCGTATTTATTGACCAACGAAGCCTCGCTGCGCGATCTGCAACAGCGTTGTCCGGCAGGCGTACAAATGGAACAATTTCGCCCAAACTTAGTGGTTTCCGGCGTAGCGGCCTGGGAGGAAGATAGCTGGAAAGTGCTTCGCATTGGCGATGTGATTTTTGACGTCGTGAAGCCCTGTAGCCGCTGTATTTTTACGACCGTCAGCCCTGAAAAGGGGCAAAAACATCCTTCCGGCGAACCGCTGGCGACACTGCAAGCTTTTCGTACCGCCCAGGACAATGGCGATGTGGATTTCGGTCAGAATCTGATTGCCCGCAATAGCGGCGTCATTCGCGTCGGCGATGAAGTGGAGATTCTGGCGACAGCCCCGGCAAAAGCTTATGGCGCCACAACGGTCGACGACAGCGTTACGTCAGATAAACACCCGGACGCGAGTGTAACCATCGACTGGCAGGGGCAAACCTTCTGCGGGAATAATCAACAGGTACTACTGGAACAGTTGGAGAATCAGGGAATTCGTATTCCGTATTCTTGCCGGGCAGGTATCTGTGGTTGCTGCCGGATACGTTTGCTGGAAGGCGAAGTAAGTCCGCTGAAAAAATCGGCTATGGGTGACGATGGTACGATTCTGAGCTGTAGCTGCGTGCCTAAGACCGCGTTACGACTGGAAAATTAAACCGCTTGTTCAAGGCTGAAACTGTGACAGTGAACCTGCGGTTTCAGCCTGTCGTTCATAATTTTAATCGCATCGCCAAGCTGCATGGTTCGGCCTGCTATCACCACGCCCGGCTGTGCCAGCAGACACAACGCGGCATTTTCTCCCGGCTCAACGACCAGCAAATTAACCTGTTCCGCAGTATCGCTTAACCAGACGCTTGCGGCATCGCCCATTCCCGGGGTCCACATTTCGCCATGCGCCACAAAATGCCAGCTTTTTGGCATCTGCGGTTTGAGATAGCGAATCGCCACCAGCGCATTCAACACCAGCTCCGCGCGTTGCTCTTTGGTTAATTCGAAATCCCGGCATTTTTCTTCAAAGGAAAAATAGAGCGCGGCATCATCCACACAAAAACCGGTCGGGCAAAACGCGTCCGGCGTAAGCATTTTACGAGAGAAGCGCGAGCGAAAAAGCATACCATTGGCGAGATCGAGCATCATACGATCGTGCTCTTCATCATAATACCAGCGCCAGTTATCGTCAGGTTTAATTCGCATTACCTCTCTCCCGCTTTTAAGCAACTCGTAACAGCATTGTCCTTTCGCCGCTTCGTTTATTACCCCAATAATAAAAGCCTAAAATGTCTAAATAAGCAACAGTGGAGAAATATAAAACAACCAGCGCCGGAAATAAAGCCCTGGTTGTCTGATAAAGGGTAAAGTTTAGATATGCGTTACGATTTCTTTAATCAATGGCGGGCCTTTAAAAATAAAGCCGGAATAAATTTGTACCAGCGTAGCTCCTGCCGCTATCTTCTCGCGCGCGGCGATAACTGAGTCAATGCCGCCGACGCCGATAATAGGCAATTGTCCTTTTAATTCCAGGGATAAACGGCGAATAATTTCTGTGCTTTTTAATTGTAATGGCCGGCCACTTAATCCCCCCGTTTGCTGGCAATTTTTCATTCCTTGTACCAGAGAACGATCGAGGGTGGTATTTGTCGCAATCACCCCATCAATATTATGACGAAGCAGGCTATCGGCAACCTGGATCAATTCTTCTTCACAAAGATCCGGCGCGATCTTTACTGCCACCGGCACATATTTATGGTGGATCGCCTGAAGATCGTTTTGCTTATTTTTAATGGCAGTTAACAGATCGTCCAGCGCATCGCCATACTGGAGCGTACGTAGCCCTGGCGTATTCGGCGAAGAAATATTAATGGCGATATAACCCGCATAAGCATAAACTTTTTCCATACAAATCAGGTAGTCATCTTTGCCATTTTCGACAGGCGTATCTTTATTTTTACCGATGTTAATTCCCAGAATGCCATCAAAATGGGCTTTTTTAACATTCTCGACCAGGTTATCGACGCCCAGATTATTAAAGCCCATCCGATTGATCAGACCTTCAGCATCCACCAGACGAAAAAGACGCGGCTTATCGTTACCCGGCTGTGGGCGCGGCGTCACGGTGCCGATTTCCAGGGAGCCAAACCCCATCGCGCCTAACGCGTCGATGCACTCCCCGTCTTTATCCAGACCGGCAGCCAGCCCCAGTGGATTTTTAAAGGTAAGTCCCATGCAGGTAACGGGTTTTGTCGGTACTTTCTGGCGCACCAGCGCTTCCAGCGGCGTACCTGTAATGCGGCGTAATTGTTGAAATGTAAATTCATGAGCGCGCTCTGGATCGAGCTGGAAAAGGGCTTTACGAACGAAGGGATAGTACATGAACTCTCCTGGATTCCCGGTGTGCAAACCGGGGGCGTATTATGGGCGATAACAAAGCAAAAGGGAATTGACCTACGGCAATAAATAGCAATCGTTTTCCTTCATTCTCATTTCACGTTTCGCCAGCGAGCGTCATCGTCCGGCAAAAAAATGCCCGGCAGCGCTAACGCTTACCGGGCATGTCTTACCTCTTTATAACGGATACTGTCAGGCTAACGCTTTAGTTATCTTCTCGTACAGATCGCCGGAAAGATTCTCCAGTCCTTTTAGCTGCTCCAGCGCCGCGCGCATTTTCTCCTGACGCTTATCATCATAACGTTTCAGACGAATCAGCGGTTCAATGAGGCGAGATGCTACCTGCGGGTTACGGCTATTCAGATCGGTCAGCATCTCGACCAGGAACTGGTATCCGCTACCGTCTTGCGCATGGAACGCCGCCGGGTTGCTGCCAGCAAACGCGCCAATTAATGAACGGATGCGGTTCGGGTTGCTCATACTGAAAGAACGGTGTTTGAGCAGGCCGCGTACGGTTTCCAGTACATTTTCCGCCGGGCTTGTGGATTGCAGGATAAACCATTTATCCATTACCAGGCCGTCCTGATGCCACTTATCGTCATACTCCTGCATCAGCGTATCGCGGCACGGCAACTGCGCCGCCACCGCAGCAGACAGGGCCGCCAGCGCATCGGTCATATTATTGGCGTCGCGATACTGTTTGCTGACCAGCGTATTAGCCAGCTCCGTCTCGCCGAACGCCAGGAAGCGCAGGCAAGCATTGCGCAGCGTGCGCTTACCGATATCGCCGTGATCAACACGATACTCATCCAGATGATTGGCGTTATAGATAGCCAGGAACTCATCCGCCAGTTCTGCCGCCAGCGTACGCGTTAGCGCTTCACGAACTTGCGCAATGGCGATCGGGTCAATGACCTCAAACAGCTCCGCAATTTCATTGGCCGAAGGCAGCGTTAAAATTTCTGCGGCCAACGCCGGATCGATTTTCTCATCCAACAGTACTGCGCGGAACGCATCAGCGACATGCACCGGAAGCGATAGCGGTTGCCCCTGCTGATGACGCGCCACATTCAGTTTAATGTATGTGGCCAGCAGGCTTTGCGCCGCATCCCAACGGGAGAAATCATTGCGCGCATGGCGCATCAGGAACGTCAACTGCTGATCGCTCCATTTATATTCCAGTTTCACCGGCGCTGAAAACTCGCACAGCAAGGCCGGAACAGGCTGGAAGTAGACATTATCGAAGGTAAATGTCTGCTCCGCCTGCGTGACGTTCAGCACGGCATTGACCGGATGACCGCCTTTTTGCAACGGAATGACGTTGCCTTCGTTATCGTACAGTTCGATGGCGAATGGAATATGCAGCGGCTGCTTCTCCGCCTGATCCGCCGTCGCCGGAGTACGCTGGCTGATGGTCAACGTGTACTGCTCGGTTTCCGGATTATAATCATCTTTTACCGTTACAATCGGCGTGCCGGACTGACTGTACCAGCGGCGGAAATGGGACAAATCGACATTAGAAGCATCTTCCATCGCCTGTACGAAGTCATCACACGTCGCGGCGCTGCCATCATGGCGCTCAAAATAAAGCTGCATCCCCTTCTGGAAATTTTCCTCACCCAGCAACGTGTGGATCATGCGAATGACTTCCGCACCCTTTTCATAAACGGTGAGGGTGTAGAAGTTATTCATTTCGATTACTTTATCCGGGCGGATAGGATGCGCCATCGGGCTGGCGTCTTCCGCGAATTGTAAACCGCGCATGGTTCGCACGTTACTGATGCGGTTCACCGCGCGTGACCCCAAATCAGAGCTAAACTCCTGATCGCGGAACACGGTTAGCCCCTCTTTCAGGCTCAACTGGAACCAGTCGCGGCAGGTGACGCGGTTGCCGGTCCAGTTGTGGAAATACTCATGACCTATCACGCGCTCAATATCGAGATAATCTTTATCCGTCGCGGTATCGGTTCGCGCCAGCACGTATTTGGAGTTAAAGATATTGAGACCTTTATTCTCCATCGCGCCCATATTAAAGAAATCCACCGCGACAATCATATAGATGTCGAGGTCATATTCGAGCCCAAAACGCGTTTCATCCCATTTCATGGAATTTTTCAGCGAGGTCATTGCCCACGGCGCGCGATCCAGATTGCCACGGTCAACGTACAGTTCTAACGCGACGTCACGCCCGGAGCGGGTGGTAAAGGTATCGCGCAGCACGTCAAAATCACCGGCCACCAGCGCAAACAGATAACACGGTTTCGGGAACGGATCTTGCCACTGAACCCAGTGACGGCCATTCTCCAGTTCACCCTGCGCAACACGGTTGCCATTGGAAAGCAGGAACGGATATTTGCTTTTATCGGCAATAATTTTGGTGGTAAATCGCGCCAGTACGTCCGGGCGGTCAAGATACCAGGTAATATGGCGGAAGCCCTCCGCTTCACACTGGGTACAGAGCGCATCGCCGGACTGGTACAATCCTTCCAGCGCCGTATTCGCCGCCGGACTTATCTCGTTGACAATGCGTAACGTAAAACGCTCTGGCAGGTCGCTGATGATAAGCGCGCCCTCTTCTTCCTTATATGCTGTCCACGGCGCATCGTTGACGTGGATAGATACCAGCGTTAAATCTTCCCCATCAAGGCGAAGAGGCGCATCAGGCGCGCCATGACGAACAGCCTGGCTTATTGCGGTGACCACGGTTTTTTCGGCATCGAGGTCAAAGGCCAAGTCAATATCAGTAATCTGGTAATCCGGCGCGCGATAGTCATGGCGGTATTTGGCTTGTGGCTGTTGTGTCATAAAAAACCTTTCGCATCTTTGTGTAGAGTGTCAACTCCAGTCTATTCCTGTTGCGCAAATCGCGCTACGCAGAATGTTCATCTTTTCAGGCACAAACGGCCTATTTGCTACATTTTTATAACATGGGGCACGAAATGCGCTCGACCCTAAAGACAGCTTATGGTGTGATCGGGGTTCAATAAATCGCTAAACAAGGTATACTCCAGCGGTTTTCTTAGTTGTTTATTGTACTAAACGCTCCCGTGAGAGGACGCTACAGCGCACCTATGACACAATTCGCTTCTCCTGTTCTGCACTCGTTGCTGGATACAGATGCTTATAAGTTGCATATGCAGCAAGCCGTTTTTCACCACTACTATGATGTGCAGGTAGCGGCTGAGTTTCGTTGCCGTGGCGACGACCTGCTGGGTATTTATGCCGATGCTATTCGCGAGCAGGTGGACGCGATGCAGCACCTGCGCCTCCAGGAGGACGAGTTCCAGTGGCTCTCCGGCCTGCCCTTTTTTAAACCGGATTATCTGAACTGGTTACGCGAGTTTCGCTATAACCCAGCTCAAGTCTGTGTCACCAACGATCACGGCAAGCTGAATATTCGCTTAACCGGCCCGTGGCGTGAAGTCATTATGTGGGAAGTGCCGCTGCTGGCCGTGATCAGTGAGCTGGTTCATCACTACCGCTCGCCAAACGCGGGTGTTGATCAGGCGCTCGACGCGCTGGAAAGTAAGCTGGTTGATTTCACTACGTTAACCGCCGATCTCGATATGTCCCGCTTCCACCTGATGGACTTCGGCACCCGCCGCCGTTTCTCTCGTGAAGTGCAGCAGGCGATAGTTAAACGTCTCCAGCAGGAGTCATGGTTCGTCGGCACCAGCAACTATGATCTCGCGCGTCGCCTGGCGCTGACGCCGATGGGCACTCAGGCGCACGAATGGTTCCAGGCGCATCAACAAATCAGTCCGGACCTGGCGACCAGCCAGCGTGCCGCGTTGGCCGCCTGGCTTAACGAATATCCGGACCAGCTTGGTATCGCATTGACAGATTGCATTACAATGGATGCGTTTTTACGCGATTTCGGCATTGAATTTGCCAGCCGTTATCAGGGGTTACGCCACGACTCAGGAGACCCTGTCGAATGGGGCGAAAAGGCGATTGCCCATTATGAAAAGCTGGGGATTGATCCGCTGACAAAAACGCTGGTCTTTTCAGATAACCTTGATCTGCAAAAGGCGGTCGAGCTCTATCGCCATTTCGCCTCTCGCGTGCAGTTAAGCTTCGGCATCGGTACCCGCCTGACCTGCGATATCCCTCAGATAAAACCGCTCAATATCGTGATTAAGCTCGTGGAATGTAACGGAAAGCCGGTGGCTAAACTTTCCGACAGCCCCGGTAAAACGATCTGTCATGATAAAGCGTTTGTGCGCGCGCTGCGTAAAGCCTTTGATCTCCCGCAGATCCGCAAAGCCAGTTAATTCTTTCCAGGGAGCCTGCCAGGGCTCCTTTTTCAGGTTTATTTCCGAAATCTTTCACTTCAGCTGCGATTTCTGCTTGTCTGATTGCAGATGCCAGGTAACATAGGAATACCCCCATTTCGGGTGGACAAGTGTTTATTTTTTCCGACTATTAACAGAGAGAATATTATGAGCGTTGTGCCTGTAGCCGACGTACTCCAGGGCCGCGTAGCCGTTGACCAAGAAGTCACCGTGCGCGGATGGGTGCGTACCCGCCGAGATTCAAAAGCTGGCATCTCCTTCCTCGCCGTTTATGACGGCTCCTGCTTTGATCCTGTACAGGCTGTCATTAATAATTCTCTGCCCAATTATAATGAAGAAGTATTACACCTGACGACAGGCTGCTCCGTGGTAGTAACAGGTAAGGTTGCCGCGTCGCCGGGACAGGGGCAAAGTTTCGAAATCCAGGCCACGAAAGTAGAGGTCGCAGGCTGGGTGGAAGATCCGGATACCTACCCGATGGCGGCAAAACGCCATAGCATTGAGTATCTGCGTGAGGTCGCGCATCTGCGCCCGCGCACCAACCTGATTGGCGCGGTAGCGCGCGTCCGCCATACTCTGGCGCAGGCGCTGCATCGCTTCTTCGATGAGCAGGGTTTCTTTTGGGTCTCTACCCCGCTGATTACCGCTTCCGATACCGAAGGCGCTGGCGAAATGTTCCGCGTCTCAACGTTGGATCTGGAAAACCTGCCGCGTAACGACCAGGGCAGAGTAGATTTTGACAAAGACTTTTTTGGCAAAGAGTCATTCCTGACCGTCTCCGGCCAGCTCAACGGTGAAACGTATGCCTGTGCGCTGTCCAAAATCTATACTTTTGGGCCGACCTTCCGCGCGGAAAATTCCAACACCAGCCGTCACCTGGCGGAGTTCTGGATGCTGGAGCCGGAAGTGGCGTTCGCCGATCTGGAAGACAACGCCCGTCTGGCGGAAGCCATGCTGAAATATGTCTTCAACGCGGTTCTGGAAGAGCGTGCGGATGACATGAAGTTCTTTGCCGAACGCGTGGATAAAGACGCTATCGCTCGTCTGGAGCGTTTTGTCTCCACCGACTTCGCTCAGGTGGATTACACCGATGCGGTCGCCATTCTCGAACGCTGTGGTAAGACATTTGAAAACCCGGTGTTCTGGGGCGTCGACCTCTCTTCCGAACACGAACGCTATCTGGCGGAAGAGCATTTCAAAGCGCCGGTAGTGGTGAAAAACTATCCGAAAGAAATTAAAGCGTTTTACATGCGCCTTAACGAAGATGGCAAAACCGTGGCTGCCATGGATGTGCTGGCGCCGGGAATCGGCGAAATCATCGGTGGTTCTCAGCGTGAAGAGCGTCTGGATGTGCTGGATGCCCGTATGGCCGAAATGGGGCTGAATAAAGAGGATTACTGGTGGTATCGCGACTTGCGTCGCTACGGTACTGTACCGCATTCCGGCTTTGGCCTGGGCTTTGAACGCCTTATTGCTTACGTCACTGGTGTGCAAAACGTGCGCGATGTTATTCCGTTCCCACGGACCCCACGCAACGCCAGCTTCTGATTTTTACGTCACACTCAAGGCCAGCTATGCTGGCCTTTTTTTCGCCTGAATGTCAGCTTTATTATCAATAAGTAAATAAATTTAATTACAACCCTCTGAATTACCACATCTTGTTACGGTATATTTCACAAAAATATTTACACATAAAAATTAATCCTTAATTTTATTGCGGATTAGATTTTTCTGTTCTAATAGCACAATTTTTCACCACAATTTCAGACATCAAGACTTCTAAATGGCTATTTTTATGAAATAGCTCGTCTGCTGCTTTTTCAGGCACAACGGTGTCGCAAACCAATAAATGCAATAAAATCATAGTGATAAAATAAAAATGATCAAATCAAAGCGAGAACTCAGGGGAAGTTTGACGTTGTTCACAAAGTTCCGCAAAAATAACATTTATTTACATATTCTTTCTTTTTGAAACTAAATTTTTATATTTGTAGCACTTTCACGGTAGCGAAACGTTAGTTTGAATGGAAAGATGCCTGTCAGACACATAAAGACACCAAACTCTCATCAATATTTCTGTAAATTTTTATTGACGGAATTTATTGACGGCAGTGGCAGGTGTCATATAAAAAAACCAATGAGGGTAATAAATAATGATGAAGCGCAAAATCCTGGCAGCGGTGATCCCTGCCCTGCTGGCTGCTGCAACCGCAAACGCAGCAGAAATTTATAATAAAGATGGTAATAAGCTGGATCTGTACGGTAAAGCCGTGGGTCGTCACGTATGGACAACGACCGGCGATAGCAAAAATGCCGACCAGACTTATGCCCAGATTGGTTTTAAAGGGGAAACGCAGATTAACACCGATCTGACCGGTTTCGGTCAGTGGGAATACCGTACTAAAGCAGACCGCGCTGAAGGCGAACAGCAGAACTCGAATCTGGTCCGTCTGGCCTTCGCGGGTTTGAAATACGCGGAAGTGGGTTCAATCGATTATGGTCGTAACTACGGTATCGTTTACGATGTTGAATCCTATACCGATATGGCCCCCTACTTCTCCGGCGAAACCTGGGGCGGCGCCTATACCGATAACTACATGACCAGCCGTGCTGGCGGTTTGTTGACCTATCGTAACTCTGACTTCTTTGGTCTGGTGGACGGTCTCTCTTTCGGTATCCAGTATCAGGGTAAAAATCAGGACAACCACAGCATTAACTCTCAGAATGGCGATGGCGTAGGTTACACCATGGCATATGAGTTCGACGGCTTTGGCGTCACCGCAGCGTACAGCAACAGCAAACGTACTAACGATCAGCAGGATCGCGATGGTAATGGCGATCGCGCAGAATCGTGGGCCGTTGGCGCGAAATATGATGCAAACAACGTCTACCTGGCTGCCGTATATGCTGAAACCCGCAATATGAGTATTGTTGAAAATACGGTTACCGATACCGTGGAAATGGCAAATAAAACGCAGAACCTGGAAGTGGTCGCTCAGTACCAGTTTGACTTCGGCCTGCGTCCGGCAATCTCGTATGTGCAGAGTAAAGGTAAGCAGTTGAACGGCACCGACGGCTCGGCCGATCTGGCGAAATATATTCAGGCGGGCGCGACTTACTACTTCAACAAAAATATGAACGTATGGGTTGACTACCGTTTCAACCTGCTGGACGAAAACGACTATAGCTCCAGCTACGTTGGCACCGACGATCAGGCGGCTGTCGGTATTACTTACCAGTTCTGATCAGCAGACCCCTTTGTTTTATGCCTCAAAAACAGGACTTCGGTCCTGTTTTTTTATCTCTCTTAGAGAAAATGTGCGTCTTTCAAAAACAGGCGGGCTTTTTAGCGCTAACGGTTGGCATTTTGTAAATCTGCCGTTAACCTGATAGCGGATTTCCCTTCTGTAACTATAATGGAACCTCGTCATGTTTGAGAACATAACCGCCGCTCCTGCCGACCCAATTTTGGGCCTGGCCGATCTGTTTCGCGCCGATGACCGTCCAGGGAAAATTAACCTTGGCATTGGCGTATATAAAGATGAAACCGGCAAAACACCGGTGCTCACCAGCGTTAAAAAAGCCGAGCAGTATTTACTGGAAAATGAAACGACGAAAAACTATCTCGGCATTGACGGGATTCCGGAATTTGCTCGCTGTACTCAGGAACTGCTGTTCGGCAAAGGCAGCGCGCTGATTAACGATAAGCGCGCACGCACGGCGCAAACGCCGGGCGGTACCGGCGCGTTACGCATTGCCGCCGACTTTTTGGCAAAAAATACTCCGGTAAAACGGGTGTGGGTGAGCAACCCCAGCTGGCCGAACCACAAGAGCGTGTTTAACGCTGCCGGCCTGGAAGTTCGGGAGTACGCTTACTACGATGCGGAAAATCACACGCTGGATTTTGAAGCGCTACAAGCCAGCCTGAGCGAAGCACAGACCGGCGATGTGGTTCTGTTCCACGGTTGCTGTCATAACCCAACCGGCATTGACCCTACTCTGGAACAGTGGCAGGTTCTGGCTGAGCTTTCCGTTGAAAAAGGGTGGCTGCCGCTATTCGATTTCGCTTACCAGGGCTTTGCCCGCGGCCTGGAAGAAGATGCGGAAGGTCTGCGCGCCTTTGCCGCGCTGCATAAAGAGCTTATTGTCGCCAGCTCCTACTCCAAAAACTTCGGCTTATATAATGAACGCGTCGGTGCCTGCACCCTCGTGGCTGCCGATGTGGAAACCGTGGATCGCGCTTTTAGCCAGATGAAATCCGCCATTCGCGCTAACTACTCCAACCCACCAGCGCACGGCGCGTCCATCGTCGCGACTATCCTGAGTAATGACGCCCTGCGCGCTATCTGGGAACAGGAACTGACGGACATGCGCCAGCGTATTCAGCGTATGCGTCAACTGTTCGTGAATACCTTGCAGGAAAAAGGCGCGAACCGTGACTTCAGCTTTATTATCAAGCAGAACGGGATGTTCTCATTCAGCGGTCTGACCAAAGATCAGGTGCTGCGTCTGCGTGAAGAGTTTGGCGTTTATGCCGTGGCTTCTGGTCGCGTGAACGTGGCGGGCATGACCCCGGATAATATGGCACCGCTGTGCGAAGCCATTGTCGCGGTACTGTAAAAAGCTGCCGACTGGCGTGACCGATAAAAAAGCCTGCACATTGCAGGCTTTTTCATTCTGCTTACCAGACCGGCATCTCATCTTGCAGGAAGGGATTATGCAGACGCTCGTACCCGAGCGTAGAGAGCGGGCCGTGGCCAGGAATAAAGGTCACATCATCGCCAAGCGGCAATAATTTTCGCTTAATGGCGTCAATCAACTGGGTGTGATCGCCGCGAGGAAAATCGCTGCGCCCAACGCCACCTTTGAAAATCACATCGCCGGAGATCAGCAGTTGCGACTGTTCATCAAAGAAAACCACGTGTCCCGGCGTGTGTCCCGGACAATGTAACACCTGTAACGTCACATTCCCTACGCTGACGCGATCGCCATCGTTCAGCCAGCGATCAGGCGTCAGCGGCTGACACTCATCCAGACCAAACATGCGGCTTTGCGCCGGCAGTCCTTGCAGCCAGAACTCATCTTCTTTTTCCGGACCGATAACAGGAACGCCGTAATGCTGCGCCAGTTCACTCGCCGCGCCGACATGATCGAGATGCCCATGCGTGAGTAAAATTTGCATCAACGTCACGCCGCTGGCGTCCACTTCCTGTTTAATTTTTTCCGCGTCGCCGCCCGGATCGACCAGCGCCGCCAGCCGGGTTTGTTCGCACCAGATTAATGAACAGTTCTGGGAGAACGCGGTGACCGGAATAATACGATAGTTCATACTGCTCCTTTGATTAAGCCTCGCTGATTACCAGTGCCGCGCCGGCCCGGTATCAATATGCACAAAGTTACTACGTGGGTAATATCCTACACCACCTGCGCGCATAGATAACGCCGCTTTGCGAATATTGTTCAGCGCCACGCCCTCAATATGAAAATCCATCGCCTGCCCTTTTGTATGGTAGCTTTTTTTCGCTACGCCGCTGCTACGGGCGCGTAATTCATTATTGGTATCAAGAGAACGGTAGCCTGAGATGAGCTGCACAGGTTTACGCGTCCCTAACAGCCCCTGAAGTCGGTAAAGTTGGTCAAACAGGCGGGGATCGATTGATCGGACTTTATTCGCGCGATAGTCACGGAAAAAATGGTTTAACTTTGCTAATTCATCCTGAATGTAGGCTCTTCCATCGAAAAACTCCGCCTTGATTGACTCTCCGGTATGGAGATTGTTTAACGTCAAAATGCGTGGGCGTGGGGTCGAGAGTGTGGCAAACGCTGGCACGGGCAGGATGGCGGCGCCGAGAGCGACACCACCAAGCGCCAGCAGCTTGCGGCGATTAGCGTCAAATTTGTCCATGATAATCAGGTCTACAGGTCAATGTTATCGTTAATACACTTCTACCTTTAAGCAGACATGATACCGGCTGGCACAGACTTCTGAACGGCCCGGTCGACTTAAAGGTTGTTGTATATGCACTTCTGGCGCACGAAAGGCACCTTAACTGCCGATAAAGCCCGCGTCAAGATGGCCCTCCCCCAGCCACAACGGGGGTCTACAGCGAAACGCCCCGTTGAAGCCAAACATTAGGACAACATATTTACCAGAACTTCTTCATTTACCTGATTAATTGTTCAACCTTTGGCACAATTTGTGCGCTGGATCGCGCTGTGAGATCGTAATTGTAAATATCTGTACGATATTGCATACGTCCATCTGCACCGACAAACGCGGTCAGATAGTAAAGATTTACTGGAATGTTCTGCCGGATGTTGACATACCGCGTGTCGCCTTGCTTCAGAGCGCCTGAGATCCGCGCATCGTTCCAGCCCGCATCCTGCAAGAGCATATTCGCCAGTTCAGAGGCCTTATTGACCCGCACGCAGCCGGAACTTAACGCCCTGGCGTCACGCTGAAAGAGATTATGGTTGGGCGTATCGTGCAGATAGATCGCATCTGAACTCGGCATATTAAATTTATAACGCCCCAGAGAATTGTGCGCGCCTGGTGCCTGCTGGAAACGGAACGGAAGATTCGATGGCGTAATGGTGGCCCAGTCAACCTGCCACGGATCGATCGCTTCTTTGCTGTTCCAGCCGCGCATCACGGTGTAGCCATGGCGCTCCAGATAGCCTGGGTCATTCCACACCTTCGGTAAAATGTCTTTACGCGCAAGCGTGGGTGGAACGTTCCACGGCGGGTTCACCACCACATTATTCAGCGCGCTGCTCATCATCGGCGTTTTACGATCGGGACGCCCGACGATCACCCTCGAAGCCAGCACCTGGTTGCCATTCTGATAGTAGACCAGCGAATAAGCGGGAATGTTTACCATAATACCGGTAGAGAGTTCCGCTGGCAGCAGGCGTAAACGTTGGATATTCAGTGCCAGTACGCCTGCGCGTTGCGCGGGGGTCATATTAAGCCAGTTACGCGTCGCCGGGCCAATAACGCCATCCGCCCCCAGCCCTTGCCATGCCTGAAAACGCTTTACCGCCTCGACCAGTTCATTATCGTAGGCGGCGCGTACCGCCGGAGCCGGCTTACTACGGCGGGCCGTTGGTTCGTCGACCGGCTGCGCCACCGATGTTTCGACGACCACGGCGGAGGGGCTGACGACGGCGCTCTCAGCAGTGTTATCGCCGGGTAAGGCTATCTTTGGACCGCCATCCAGCATCCCCGTACGCTGTAATATTTCGCGCAGCGCAGGCACATCGTTACTCCATTGCCCCGGACGCAGCGTCGCGGTATTGGTCAACTGCGGCCACGGGCGAGAGTCTGCCACCAGCTTCAGCAACGCGTCATGCATGGGCGCATATTGTGGATGCTGCGGCGCCAGGCTGGCGACAAACATCGGCAACTGGCCCTCTTCCAGCGCGATTTGCCACTGGTTAATCACCGAGACTGGCGGCGTCGCCAATGCGTAAGGTTTGTTACTATATAACCAGCGGTTGCCCTTAACGGGGATATTCGCAATGAAATGGAGATAGCCCATCATGGCGTCTGACAACACAACATCGCGCGCCATACCGTTTACGGCGGGATCGGTCAACAATGCCACCCAGGCGGTAAACTGCGGCTGGAATCCGGCAATCGCCACCTCCGCCAACTGTTGCTGGAAGGCTTTCACCGCATCGCGATTATCCCACATGGGCTTCATGTCGCGCGCGGCATACAGCAATGTTAGCTGGCTCATATAGACCGGCGTATAGCCGGAAGGAAGCTGCGACTGTAAATCAGCCCGGACTTTCTCGGCTGAAACGCCCTCCGGCAGCGGCTGAATCCCGGCCATAATCGCCGTCGCGGCGGATTGCTTCTGCGGCCCAGCCTGATCCGTTGCGGCAACGGCGCTATCGCCAGGTATCATTTCAGGCTCATCGGCCTGCGCATTGAACAGTGGAGCGAATGTTACGGCCAGGCATAAACTGATTGCCGACAGACAACGACCACACATCTTATTAAGCAACATCCCTTGCCCCCTGTTTTCGTTATCATACTCCGCATGACTGTGCTGCCCGCAGAGCGGGTCAACCGCAACCAATGCTTTTGTTTAGTATGACGAGTCAGCCGGCTCACTCGTCAGGCTTAACTCCAGTATATAAAGTTCGTTACGTTTTTGCCTAACCTAATGTAAAGAAGTTTAAAGAAAATGCACTACCCGGAGAGATTTTTCAGATAAAGAAAAAGGCGGCTTTCGCCGCCCCAGGCTAATGATAAAACAGAACTTGTTGTGCCGGATGGCGGCGTAACCGACTTATCCGGCCTTGCCTGATAAGCGAGGCGCCATCAGGCACTTCATTATTTCTGCCGTGTTTAACTCGCTTCTGAAGGCGTATCTTCCGTCTGCGTACCGGGAAGCGTTTCCGGAAGCTGCGGCGCAAAGCCACGCAGCCCGACAACATGAACATGCTCAGTATTCTGAAACACTTTACGCACCAGTTTATACGTCGTGCCCTTCTCCGGACTGATGTTTTCCGGCGCCGCGATGATGAGCTGCATCTGCAAACGTTCGCATAGTTCAAACAGCGTGGCGATAGAGCGCGCATCCAGACGCGCCGCTTCATCGAGGAACAGCAGGCGACATGGCGAAATATCTTTCCCGCGCAGTCTGCGCGCTTCGTCTTCCCAGCTTTGCACCACCATCACCAGAATTGACATCCCGGTCCCGATAGCTTCACCCGTTGATAGCGCGCCGGATTCCGCACGCAACCAGCCGTCGGACCCACGGTTAACTTCAACTTCCATTTCCAGATAGTTACGGTAGTCCAGCAGCTCCTCGCCGATGGTCTGCGGCGTGCGTTGCCCCATATCGATCTGCGGATTCAGACGCTGATACAGTTTCGCCAGCGCTTCGGAGAAGGTCAGACGATTGCTGTTAAACAGATCCTGGTGCTGCTCCTGCTGTTCTGAAAGCACATCCAGCAAGGTGGCATGTGTTTCACGCACGTTAACGTTTAACCGCACGCTATTCACCTGGCCAAACGAGACGCTTTGCAACCCCTGGTTCAGCATACGAATACGGTTCTGCTCACGCTGGATAGTCTTGCGGATGATGTTTGCCACGCTGCGGGAACTGATCGCCAGCTTTTGCTCACGCGATGTCAGCTCTTCCGTCAGACGGCTCAGCTCAATCTCCATTTGTTCAATGGCTTCAACCGGATCGTCGGTACGAATAATATCCTGACGAATACGCTCGCGCAGATGCTGGTAAACGGCCACAAAGAACTGGATTTTACGTTCCGGGCGTTTCGGATCTTCCGACAGACGCAATACGTCGCGCAGATGTTCGTTATCCGCGACGGCCAGGCGCAACGCGCCCAACGCCTTATCCGACATGGAGCGCAGTTCATCCGCCGACAGATAAGCCAGCTCACGACGGTGCAGACGGCGTTCCACGCCATTGTCTTTCACCATCCGCATGACTGCGCACCAACCGGCTTTCGCGGTCACAACCTGCTCGCGCATTTCATGATAATCGCGCTCCAGCTTGCGCAGCTTACGGGTCAGGTTATCCATCTCCGCTTCGCAGAAGGTGAGCGCTTTCTCAAGCTGATTGCGACGCGAACGGTTATTGCTCAACTGGGCGTGCAGTTCATCGCGACGCTGGCGGGCGCGTTCTTCCGCCCCGCTGTCGGCGCGAACGCCAATATCCTGTAATTCGCGCTGCAAATCGTTAAGCAGCTCTTTTTTCGTGTCGTAAGAGCTTTTTAGCGAGGCCAGGACCTGGCTGTACTGACTTAACTGCGCGGCATGGCTGCGCAGCGCTTCGCGGGCGCGGGTACGCTCGGCTTCCGCCTGCTCCAGCCGCTGGCGCAGCTTTTCGTTGAGATCGCTGTTGCCGCTCAGCATTTCCGCCGAGTCGGAATAGCTGAAATGCGCCCGACGTTCGACGACTTCAGCCAGCGCAAAAGCCTGCTGGCGCGCGTCGCGCTGCATTTGCTGCGACCATGCATAGTCTTCTTTTAACTGCTCAAACTGTTCCGGATCGCTTTGCAGAACGGAAACCACCGGCTCCAGTTTGGCTAACTGGTTGCCATATTGCTGCACAAATCGCGCCGCTTCCTGCGCCTCATCCAACCGTTCCTGAATTTCATCGACCCGATCGGCCAGCGTTTCATCGGCCAATAAATTCAGCCGCGGCAGCAAACGGTTAAGCGCGGAAACGCCCTCTTTCGCCTGCTCAAACTGAAGGCGCTGTTGCTGGTTGTCGCTTTCATGCGTCGCC
This sequence comes from Salmonella sp. 741265116_PST, assembly GCF_046567715.1. Lineage (NCBI taxonomy): Bacteria > Pseudomonadati > Pseudomonadota > Gammaproteobacteria > Enterobacterales > Enterobacteriaceae > Salmonella > Salmonella sp. 741265116_PST. Next base: position 47,024 of record NZ_JBKFPH010000018.1, read on the forward strand.
AACGCGCGCTCCAGCTCGACGCGACGCCCGTTCAGTCGGCGAATTTCCGCTTCCGGATCGTCCTCAAAGGCAACGGAAAGGTGGCTACCGATAAAACGGCTGAACGCCTGGTGCAAACGCTGGGTTTTCTGCACGTCAAACGAGAGCGTGGCAAAGCGCTCGGAAAGCACTTCCCGTTCCGCATGGAGACTTTCAATACGGTTCTCGCGCGCCGCACGGCCAAAAATAGGCAGCGACGGGAAACGCGAATAACGCCACTGACGGTCGGCAATTTTCACGACCACCGCCTTTTCCAGCTCGTCAACGCTGAATACGCTGTCATCAAAAGACTGCGGATCGCCTTCGATCAGGTACAGATCTTCCGGGCAGTCGGTCAGACCTTCAAGCTGTTCGGCTATTTGCGATAAATCCGGTACGACGATCGCATGGCGCGACGGGCCATACAGTGCGGAAAAGTACGGCGCATCTTCAAGACTGACATCGTCGTAGATTTCCGACAGTAGTACCCCGCCAAAACGCTCCGCCAGCGCATTCAAACGCTGATCTTCCGCGCCGCCCGGCTGGCTTAAACGTTCGATCTCTTCATCAACCGCATTTTTACGCGCGCCCACTTCGTCGCGTTCGACAATGGCTTCGCGCTCACGCTCCAGTAGCTGTTGCAGGTATTCGGTCACTTCCTGGCTGGACGTAAACTCCTCGCCGCACTGTTCGCTAAGCTGGTTCAGGCTATTCTGCGCCGCCAGCCAGACAGGAGCGCGTTGCATCAGATGTTGAATACGCGACTGAAGCTGTTCCTGTTCCTGACGCAAGGCCATACGCTGTTCGCTGGCTGACGATACGCTATCAGACAAGGACGCGATGCGGGCTTCCAGCTCCTGATGCAGCGCTTCCAGTTCGTCAATATCAAAATTTTTGCCCTGTCGCTTACAGAACTCCGCCAGCAGACGTTCTGCCTCTTGCTGCTCGCGCAGCCGCTGTTCCAGTTCGCTCAGGCGCATCCGCAGCGGCTGTACCTGTTCCGCCAGATGACGCTGGTTCACGCCGTCCCGTAACAGCTCGCGCGCCACGTCCCAGGCTTCGCTACGCGCCAGCGGGCCGTTGATCGCCGCCACCAGCTGGTAAGCCTGCTCAAACTGGCTGTGCGCGGTTTGCGCCACGCTCATTTTTTGTTCCAACGACAGCAGTTTTTCCGTAGCTTCCTGCTCTTTCGCCTGGAAAGTATCCAGCCATTCGGCGGCGCTTTCCGGCGTTAGATCCGGCAGATGGCAAAGTTCTTTAGCGCGGGCAAGCGCTGATATCGCCTGGTTATACTGAATCGCGCGCGTTTGCTGTACATCCAGCGCCTGCTGGTAATCCGCAAGCTGGCTTTTGAGTTCATCGACTTCCAGCTCGGCGGCTTCGGCACGCGCTTCATTTTCGTCCTGCATTTCGGCGGCTTCCGCCACCACTTCATTTTGCTCTTCGAGTCGAATCTGCAGCTCTTCAAGATCCGCTTCGTAGCGTTCAATTTTTTCCTGCTGGCGCAGCGCGGTTTGCACCAGATTCAGGTGATCGCTCGCCGCCTGGTAATCCGCTTCAAGAGAACCTTCGGCGCCGTTATGTTCGCCCAACTCACGGGCCATATCGACGTGCTTATACTGCTCTGCCGCCAGTTGTTTGCGCGATGTGTACAGTTCGCGTCGAAACGCCAACGCCTGATCAAGGTGAACCCGACGCTCATTGGCGTGGCGCATATAATCCGCCGCCACATAATCGGTGGCTTCGCTGATCAAATGCTTAAACAGATCGCGATCGGATTGGGTAACACGAATCGCTTCCAGCGTGAGTCGGTTCTCGCGCAGCGCCGCTTCCATATCCTGGAACGCCTTGCGCACACCGCTGTTTTCCGGCAATAAATAATCGCGTAGCGATCGGGTAATGGCACTGGAGATCCCGCCGTACAGCGAGGCCTCTATCAAACGATAGAATTTACTACGATCGGAAGCGGAGCGCAGACGACGGGCGATAATCCCTAAGTCAAACATCAGCGAATGATAATCGGTGATGGAGTTAAACTGCTTAAACTGCACGCCTTCCATCTCGTCAAGCTTGTCTTTCAACTCAGCAAGCGACAGTACGCGCGCCTGACGTTCGTTTAATGTCTCCGTCACCAGTTGTGTCGGCTGTACCGACATCGGCAGCCCCTGGATAGCGAACGGTTTGATGTCCACTTTGCGATCGCGCCCAGCGACCTGCTGCAGACGCACGCCGACCACCACCCGCTGATGGCGGGAATTAATAGTGTCGAGCATGGAGTAACAGACGCCCGCCTTCAGCTTACCGTGCAGGCCTTTATCGCGCGAACCGCTGGTGGCGCCGGCTTCCGTGGTGTTACGAAAGTGCAGTAATGTAAGATCCGGGATCAGCGCCGTGACGAACGCCGCCATCGTCGTGGATTTCCCGGCGCCGTTGCCCCCGGATAACGTCGTGACCAGTTCATCCAGGTCAAAAGTGCGGGCAAAAAAACCGTTCCAGTTAATCAGCGTTAGCGAGCGAAATTTACCGCGTTCAATCATTATTCTTCCTCTCCACTGTCCGGCTGACTCTCTTCGGTCTCATCATTAAGTTGCAGATGGTTTTCAATGGGCATCGCTTCCCCGTCGCGGATGAGACGACGCTGCGCCTCGCGAGGATCGTCGCCGGCGCGGACATCCGCGCCAAAGCGGAAGACCGATTCGGTAATGCGGAATTTGCTGCTGTCGTGGCCCATAAACCATACCATGCCCAAACGACGCAGGCGGTTTAAAGAAGAACGCACCTTTTCCTGCAGTTTCTGACGATCAACGTCAGATCCCGTCGAGCGGTTATTCACCAGCTTTAGCAGTTTGGCTTCGTCCGCAAGGGTAAGCAGCTCGTCGTACAACTCTTGCTGAGTAAAGATCCCTTCGTTGGCCAGACGCTCCGGGCTAAGATAGAGGTAGCAGAGAATTTTACCGACCATCATATCCAGTTCGGATAACACCGAGCGCGGGATAAGCGTGGTAGAACGCGGACGCAGGTAGAAGAATCCCTCCGGCGCGCGGATCAGTTCCACGTTATAACGCGCGTAAAACTCTTCCAGGTATTCCTGAAAATCCATCAGAAAGGCATGATTATCCAGTTCGTCCAGCCCGATGTGGCGGCCCGAACGTAATGCGCTATCCAGCGCCGGAAATAACGGATTCGCCAGCGCCTGCGCCAGCTTAACCGGCATCACTTGTTCAATATTTGTCAATGACATGCGCCTGTACCTTGGCTCCGTAATCATTAATCGGCTGCCATTTGGCTGGCAGTCCGGTGAAATCTGCTTGCGCTACGCCAAGACGTACCGCTTGATCGATAACAATACGCGCCACGTCGAAATGACGCGCGCGCGGGTATTGCGCCAGATACTCGCGCACCACCAGCCCAAGATCCAGTGGCGTTTGTCTGGTTTTGTAGATAGCCAGCTGTTCTTCAATGATGGCCGCTAACTGCTCGCGGATCTCGTTAAACTCTTCATATTCCAGATCCGGCGGCAACTCCCCGGTGACTTCATCGTCACGCAACGCCATCTCTTCATCGCGCATATCCAACAGACGATCGGCATTCGCGTAGGTTAGCGCCCACGGATCGTCAAAATAAGTCTGCACGGACTGGCGCAACCGCTGGGCGAAGACACGGTTTTTATCCATATCGATCGCGGTACGGATAAATTTATGCACGTGACGATCGTAGCCGATCCATAAATCAATAGACTGCTGACCCCAACTGATAATGCGGTCGAGTTTACTTTGTAAGTCAAACACCAGCCTGTCGACAAAATGCAGATCGTCGTGCGTCATCGTGGCATCCTGAATGCGCAGCAGGTTAGCCTGCAGCTTATCGCCCGCCGCCTCCAGCGTATCCTGCAACTCGCGCAGCGTACCGGACGTTTCGGAAAGCAGCAGCTCACAGCTGGAAATCGCCGCCCGCCAGTCTTTATTCAGCAGTTGTGCGATATCGTCTTTCACCTGCTGCTGCTGTTCATCCATGATGCGCTGGGTCAGATCGATACTGTCGAAAATCTCCGCCACCGAATATTTCAATGGCGCGTAAACGTTGCGATGCCAGTGGAACTCATCGCCACCCTCCGCTGCCGCATCCGCCGCGCGCTTCAATTCGCCGGCCACAATCGACAACTGCATAGAAAGACGCAGCGTAGAGAATTCGCGTTGACGAATGTAGTAATCGGTGATGCCAATCCCGAGCGGGGTTAATCGGTAAATCGCATTGCCTTCCGCCTGCTCGCTGGTAAAGCGGTTCAGCAGACGTTGACGCACCATATCGTTAATCGCGTTATTAGCGCGCACGCCGATGGTTTCGCTGGTTTGCTCAAACGCATCACTCACATGGCGGAATGCATCCACCAGCTCGCCTTCACTCATCTCGCCGTCAAGGCGTTCGCCGTTCAACGTGGCGACCGCCAGCAGAAAGGAAAGTCTGTCTACCGGCAGCGAGATGGAAAAGTCGTTTTTTCTGGCCCAGGCAACCAGTTCGGGGACTGTCTGGGAAAATTCACTCATAGGTTATCCTTGCATCTGCGGCTAGCGCCGGGCTTTTAATCGCGGTGACATGAATGTAGCGCCCAAGGCTAATATACGGCTCCTGGCGGCAATAACGCGTTTCCAGTTCGACCAGGGTCTCATAACAGTCACGCTGCTGGTGTTTTTCACGCAGATAATCATGAAACACACGCACGCCGGTTTTACCGGTAATCTGCCAGCCAATCGCCTCCAGCCACTGGTACACCTGCGCGGGGTCGCGCGGGTAGTCAGGCGACAGCGTGCGCTTCTTGCGTTTAGGCATCCCCGCCTGCACGTAGTCAAAATTACCCGCCACCATATTGTGCATCAGTAAACCGTTAGCGTTATAGAACATCAACGACAGCGCGCCGCCAGGGCGCAATACTGACCAGAGCGTTTCTAATACGCCGACAGGATCGGCTACCCACTCCAGCACAGCATGAAACAATATCAGATCAACCGGGCTTTCCAAATGCGAAGCGACGTCCTGAGCCGGGCATTGTATAAAATGCATGTCTTTGCTCACACCTTTTGCCTCGGCCGCCTGCCGCGCGCGGGCGATCATTTCGCCAGACAGATCGCATAACGTCACCTGATGGCCGCGTTCCGCCATCTTAATCGCCGTTTGCCCTTCGCCGCCGCCGGCATCCAGTACCCGCAGTTTTCGCCCGCCAATCTCCTCCAGCACGCGATCCAGGTCTTGCCACAGAATGGCTTGCCGCAGTTGCCCTTTGGTCGTGCCGTAAATGTTACGGGAAAACTTTTCAGCAATGTCATCAAAATTGCGATCCTGCATCGGACTCTCCACAGGCTGGCTCAGGCGTTATCTGATATGATAAAACCGCTATTTTGTCACAGCCACGGCGAGAATGAACCTGTCTGGTGTAATATCATCGTTAATCCGCCGCTATATGGTTAAAAAAGGAACCAAAAAGGATGCTTTTTACGCTAAAGAAAGTGATTGGCGGTATGTTATTGCCGCTTCCGCTGATGTTGCTGATGATTGGCGTCGGCCTGGCGCTGGTCTGGTTTAGCCGCTTTCAGAAGACCGGAAAAGTATTTATCAGCGTAGGTTGGCTGGCGCTATTGCTATTAAGCCTGCAACCCGTCTCTGACCATCTGCTGCGTCCGATAGAAAACCGCTACCCTACCTGGCAGGGTCCGCAAAAGGTGGAATATATTGTGGTTCTCGGCGGCGGTTATACCTGGAACCCGCAGTGGGCGCCGAGCTCTAATTTAATTAACAACAGTTTACCGCGGCTGGCGGAAGGCATTCGGCTGTGGCGCGCGAATCCGGGAGCCAAGCTGATTTTTACCGGCGGCGTAGCAAAAACCAATACGGTAAGCACGGCGGAAGTCGGTGCGCGGGTGGCGCAGTCGCTGGGCGTACCGCGTAGCGATATTATTACGCTGGATAAGCCAAAAGATACGGAAGAAGAAGCCGCCGCCGTTAAGCAAGCCATCGGCGACGCGCCTTTCCTGCTGGTAACCTCCGCCTCGCATTTGCCGCGAGCGATGATTTTCTTTCAGCATGCCGGGCTGAATCCGCTTCCCGCGCCGGCGAATCAGTTGGCAATCGATTCGCCGCTCAATCCCTGGGAGCGGGCAATTCCGTCCCCGGTCTGGCTGATGCACAGCGATCGCGCTGGGTATGAAACATTAGGGCGACTTTGGCAATGGCTGAAAGGCATATCAGGCAAGCCAGGGGAGTAATGATTTCGCCGCCAGATCAAAATTGGTACGGTTAAAACGTCCGGTATTGACCAATTGCGCAACCTCGTCCCACAGCACATAGAGCCAACGCCGCCAGATGAAGGACTCCGCCACTGGCGCGCGTTGCAGATAATGCCAAAGCAATCCCTCCGCCAATGGATTATCCATCAGGCGAAACAGTTCGAACTCTCTCGGCGCCCACAGCATCAGCCCGGGGCCGACCATCGCCAGAAGCTGATCGCTACGGGCGTCTTTAAGCATACTGCGCAGGCAGAAGTTGCCATGCACCAGTACGCAGTTGTCGTTAAACCCTTCAAATAACGAAGGAAGACATTCTCTGGTACGAAACAGAATGCGTTTGTCCTGCATCGTCAGGCCGGTATTGCTGAACTGATTTAGCGTCGTCCACAGCACCTCCACCCGCTGACGATACCAGGAAGGCCAGATATTCTCCTGAGTATGGTCCACGGCGCCAACGCAACCGCGGCTATCCTGCCGATGCCAGGCTAACAGCCCTTCGACAATCTGATCTTTTAGCTGTTCCCAGCGTTCCGGAGTGCGCGCCGGCGCCTCGACCGGCACACCGCGCAGTCGTTCCAGTAGCAGCACATCCGGACCAGGATGCTCTTCATGCGTCAATACGCCATAGATTACCGGCATCCTCACCGTACCGCTACGCGCCAGCATTGAGGTTTTCCATGCCAGTTGCTGCGCAACGCCGGGAGTGGTAAAACTTCGCGCCATCAGCGGCATCGGATTTCCCTGGCTGTCATATAATGACCACAATGCGGAATCCGCTTTCTCATTCACGCACTCTATACGGCTAAGTTTTTCACCCAACAAATGACTGAGTTCGGCCCGCAACTGTTCCATTCCAGATTACCCCCATTAGTGCTACTGCTTTAATAATGAGCGTCGTATGGACAGATGTCACCCGTATCAGATCAAGGGAAGAAAAGAAAAATGAGGAAAATCGTAACGGTACGAGAAAGCCGCCACTGATGAGCAGACGTGAGTATTCATCTTTGCGCTATCATACCGCGCTGTTCATGACCGTCTAAGACGATCATGAACAGGATCATGTTAACGCATTTCAGCGCGCACGCGCTCCAGGTCGTCGGCGGTGTCTACGCCCGTGCCGGGCACCGCTTTGGCGACAGCGACATGAATTTTTTCGCCGTACCACAGCACACGGAGTTGCTCCAGCATTTCAATATGTTCCAGCGGGCTGGGTTGCCAGCTCACGTAACGGCGGATAAATCCCGCGCGATAGCCATAAATGCCCAGGTGACGAAGGCAAGTATCCCCTACCGTTTCCAGACTTTTTGCAAAGCGATCGCGATCCCAGGGAATCGTCGCCCGGGAAAAGTAAAGCGCATAGCCTTCAGCATCCAGCACGACTTTTACCGCATTCGGGTTAAACGCTTCTTCGGCGCTGTGAATCGGCACCGCCAGCGTCGCCATGCCAACCTGGCGCTGCGCCAGATTTTCCGCGACCTGGCGAATAATAACCGCCGGGATCATCGGCTCATCGCCCTGAACGTTCACAATAACGGTATCGTCGCTGAATCCGCACTTCTCTACCACTTCCGCCAACCGTTCGGTGCCGGACTGGTGATCGGCGCGCGTCATGCACACTTCGCCGCCAGCCGCTTCTACCGCACGAGCCACGTCTTCATGATCGGTCGCGACAATAATGCGTTCCGCGCCAGATTCGCGCGCCCGCTCCAGGACATGAACAATCATGGGTTTACCATTAATATCCACTAATGGTTTGCCTGGCAGTCGGGTAGATGAAAAACGGGCCGGAATGATGACGACGAAACTCATGATTTACTCTCATCAGATGTCAGGGCGCGAGCTTCATTTTCCAGCAATACAGGAATGCCGTCGCGTAACGGGAAAGCGAGATTATCCAGTTTGCAAATTAATTCTTGCTGTTCCTGGTTATACCAGAGTTTGCCGTTACATACCGGGCAGGCGATGATTTCAAGCAGACGATGATCCATAGTTCCTCCAGATGGACCGGATTGTGAATCCTTCAATATTAACATAATCGGTTATGGTGCAGGGTCTATTTCCCAGCCATGACGCATGGCGCTAAACAGGCCTGGCGGACATTGTCCCAGCGTCACGCGCGATGCCCGTTGCCAGGCAGCAAACGCGCTAATCGCCTGCCAGATTCCTTTTTGCAGATTAACGCCAGGACGAATATCGTCCTCCAGATACAGCGAGATAACCTCAAGTACCCCCGTTTTACGGTGCATTTTGGCATCCATTCGCCCGACTAAACGGCCCTGGTATAATAGCGGCAGCACAAAATAACCGTACTGGCGCTTCGCCGCGGGCGTATAACATTCCAGCCGATAGTTAAATCCGAAAAGCTGCGCTGCCCGCTTGCGATCCCATACCACAGGATCGAAAGGCGACAGTACTGCGCTATGGGTCGCCTTTAAGGCGTTATTCAGCGCCGGTTCAAGCTGCGAAAGAAGATCGGCATGAAGCCACATCCGCCCCAACGTTTCCACCTCGACCGGAATAATCTGCTGCTGTTCCGCCCGGCTCTCCCGCCATCCCTTCAGGTCAGGACGTTTCAGGCGGTAGTAATCCGCCAGCCACTGTTCACGGAAAATCCCCAGACTGCGCGCGCTATTATCCAGCATCAGGTTTTCCGCCTGCGACTGTGACAGTCCATCGCGTCCATCATCCCAGTGCGGCATCACACGGGGCGTTAAATCATATACACGTTGAAAATTACGCCGCTCAACAACCATGACTTTTCCGGCGGTAAATAAACCCTCAAGGTGGCGTTTATGTGGTTTCCATTCCCACCAGCCGCTGACGCCTTTCTGCGCATGTTCAAAATCGGCAGAACGCACCGGACCGTGCTCCTGAATATGCCGAACCAGCTGTTCTATTTCTTCCGCGTGCTCATGCATCCATGCCGCGCGATATTTCCAGCCCATCTTTTCCGGCGACAGCATACGATGGCGGATAAGTTTAAAGTCGTCGCGTGGTAAGAAACAGGCCTCATGCGCCCAGTATTCCATTAACTCGCCGCGTCGCAGCGCCTCATCCAGCCAGGCCTGCGGGTACGAGCCGAGACGGCTAAACAGCACCAGATAGGGGCTACGTGCGACAACATTGATGGTATCAATTTGCAACAACGCCATGCGTGAGATGGCGGCAAGAACATCGCCAGGCATCGCGTTACGGCGCGGCTTTTTCAATAGCCCCTGCGCAGCAAGGTGAAGACAACGGGCCTGGGAAAGAGAAAGGTACGGCAATGACATTCATGACTCCATAAATTCATCACTGCCGCAGCATTGGGGTACGCTAGCGAACCAGCGAGGTGATATGTTCAAGCAACTTATCAGGCTGCTCACCGGACAAACGCGCATCAACCGGTAAGAACCACCAGTTATCTTCGGCAAAAGCACGGCATTTCACCGCGTCTTTTTCCGTCATTACCAGGGTCTGCCCTTCACCGACCAACGCCTGAACGTCAGCAGGGGCGAGCGTTTGATGATCGGCCAGCGGGACGCACTTTTGCGGATGCGCGCCACAGGCTTCCAGCGTCGCGAAAAAGCGCGGCGGATGACCGATGCCCGCCATCGCCACAATATTGCTCAGTTGCGCCACATCGCAACGCGCTCCCGTACGTAAGTTCACCGCCAGTCCAGGCGCTAGCTGCATGGGTATTTCGCCTGCCCGGGCGACGCCGCCATTCACGATAGCGGCGTCCACGGTTTTCAGGCGACTGGCGCGTTCGCGCATAGGACCGGCAGGAAGCCACCAGCCGTTGCCAAAGCGGCGCACGCCGTCAATCACCACAATTTCAATATCTCGCGCGAGTCGGTAATGCTGCAACCCATCGTCAGTGATAATAATCTGCACATTATGCGCCGCCAGAATCGCTTTCACCGCCGCGGCGCGTTCAGGCGCTACCGCGACAGGCGCGCCGGTCCGTTGATAAATCAATACCGGTTCATCTCCCGCTTCTGCGGTTGTCGTCTCCGGCGTCAGAAGTAGCGGATAAGCGGCAGCTTTCCCGCCGTAGCCGCGGGAAACGACCCCCACGCGCACGCCACGCTGTTGCAGCTTTTCCACCAGCCAAATGACTACGGGGGTTTTACCGTTACCGCCAGCCGTAAGATTCCCTACCACAACCACCGGTACTGGCGCTCGCCAGGCGCGTTTCAAACCAAGCTTATAGCTCAGACGAATCGCCCCGCTCACCAGGCCATACAGCCAGGAGAGCGGCAGCAGTAACCGCCATAGCGGGGATTCACCCGACCAGATACGCGCAATCATTGGCCAAATTGCATCTTATGTAGCTGGGCGTAAACGCCGTGTTGCGCCAGCAGCTCGCTATGAGTGCCGCGCTCAACGATAATGCCGTCTTCGACTACAACGATCTCATCCGCCTGTTCGATGGTGGAGAGACGGTGCGCAATCACCAGAGAGGTACGGTTTTTCTGCAGCTCATCCAACGCTGCCTGAATCGCACGTTCAGACTCGGTATCCAGCGCAGACGTAGCTTCATCAAGGATCAGAATCGGGCTGTCGCGCAGTAAGGCGCGGGCAATCGCGATACGCTGGCGCTGACCGCCGGAAAGCAGTACGCCGTTTTCGCCGATAATGGTATCCAGGCCATTATCCATCTTGTTGATAAAGTCCATGGCATAGGCCATGCGCGCCGCCTCTTCAATCTGCTTGCGGCTGTATTCTTCCGTCCTGGCATAAGCAATGTTATTGGCGACCGTGTCGTTAAACAGATGCACGTTTTGCGAAACCAGCGCCACCTGATTACGCAGAGAGGCCAGAGTGTATTCGCGTAGATCGTGACCATCCATCAGGATGTGTCCTTCATCAATATCGTAGAAACGGGTGATCAGGCTGGCGATAGTTGATTTACCCGATCCGGAACGCCCCACCAGCGCCACGGTTTTCCCGGCAGGAATTTTCAAATTGATGTTACGCAATGCCGGCACTTCACGGCCCGGGTAAGTAAACGTCACATTGCGGAATTCGAGATCGCCGGTCGCGCGGTCAATGACACGTTTACCTTCATCTTTCTCCTGTTCGCTGTCCAGAATCGCAAACAACGTCTGACAAGCCGCCATCCCACGCTGGAACTGCGCGTTAACGTTTGTCAGCGATTTTAATGGACGCATCAGCGCGATCATGGAGGAGAACACCACGGTGATGGTCCCTGCCGTCAGGCTATCCATTACGCTTGGGAAGCTCGCAGCATAGAGGACAAACGCCAGCGCCAGCGAGGCAATGAGCTGAATGATAGGATCGGAAATTGACGAGGCAGAGACCATTTTCATGCCTTGCAGTCGCATCTTATTGCTGACTTTATCAAAGCGTTTCGTTTCGACTTCCTGACCGCCGAAAATCAGTACCTCTTTGTGTCCTTTCAGCATTTGTTCAGCGCTGGTAGTCACTTGTCCCATCGTGTTCTGCATATTTTTACTGATGCTGCGGAACCGCTTTGAGACAACGCGAATCGCAATCGACACAATCGGCGCTAAAACAACCAGGATGATCGACAGCTGCCAGCTGTAATAGAACATCATGATAAACAATCCGATGATCGATGCCCCTTCACGCACCACGGTAATCAGCGCGCCAGATGAAGAAGAGGCAACCTGTTCTGAATCGTATGTAATACGCGACAGCAGCGTACCGGTAGACTGTTTATCAAAGAAGGCGACGGGCATTCCCATCATATGGCCAAACAGGCGACGGCGCATGGTCATTACCACCTTGCCTGACACCCATGAAATACAGTAGCTGGAGATATAGCTAGTGATGCCTCGTAATATCATCAGCCCAATAACCACCAGCGGCATCCACAGCAACACTGAGCGATCCGTTTTACCGAAACCATCATCCAGTAATGGCTTGAGGAGCGATAGCATGAAGGTATCGCTGGCTGCGTTGAGAATTAACGCTATGCCCGCCACGATCAGACCTGCTTTAAAAGGCGCTATGGTTGGCCACAGTCGGCGGAAGGTCTGCCACGTAGAGAGATCTTTATCGTTATGCATTCAAAAAACCAGCATTTGTTGAAATAGCCGCATATTCTACCCGTTATCCTCGGACACGCCAAACCACTGATGATACCAGCGAGGTAAAATTTGATCCCGTAAGCCTTGTATGCGCCAGCCCTGCGGAGAAAACAGCAGCGAAATTTGCCCCTGGTGGGGTGTATCAAACCACTGATACGCCTGCTGTCGGTAGCGCTGTTTTACCTTGCGGGACGGCAGCCGCCATGCGTTATAGCGCGATGCGGACGCCAGCGCCGCTTCACCATGTACGCGCTGAATAAATGGTAGCGACGACGACGTATTACTACCATGATGCGGCACCTGGATAAACGTCGCCGCAAGATGTCGCCAGTAACGACTTAGCATTTTTTGTTCAGCGCCCGCTTCGATATCGCCCGTGAGCAGGATGCTATGTACACCGTCATCCACTTTGACCACACAAGAACGGTTATTTCCTCGATCGGCACTTTCGCGTAACGGCCAGTGCGCCTGAAACGTTAGCCCCTGCCATTGCCACTGCTCGCCGCGAAAACAGGGCAAATGTCCCTGCCAGCCTAACGGGCTGCGAATCCACATTGACGGCCAGACCTGCTGTAGCGAACGCAGCCCGCCCCGATGATCCAGATGCTCATGACTCAAAATAACGCCCTCCGGCGTCAGATTATGCCAGCGCAACCAGGGAATAATAACCTGTTGCCCGCTGTCGCCCTCCGGCCATGCCCGACCGGTATCGTAGAGTATTACTTTATCGCCCCTGACGATCGCTATCGCCAGCCCCTGACCGACATCCAGCATATGCACCTGCCATCCGCTGGCGTTTATCGGCCGCCAGAGTGGCCAGCTCATCAACAATAACCCGCATAAACAGACCGCCGGCCAGGTACGCCAGACGTTTAATCGCCACGCGATAAGCATTAGCCAGGGCAAAAACGTCAGCCACTGCCAACGGTTATCAATATTCACCCAGCCCTGCGGTAAAGCATTCAACAGGTAAAATAGCGCGGCTAACGCGCGATCGGTCAGGTACCATACCCACTCTTCAAGAAAAAACGGCCCGGTTAAATGCAGAATCATTCCCGCCAGGATGAGTGGAACCGTCACAAATGTGACCCAGGGTACGGCAAAAAGATTCGCCAGCATTGCGGTAACGCTTATGCCATGAAAAAGCGCCACCTGGAGAGGCAAAAGCAGAAGTGTAATGCCTGCCTGTAGGTGAAGCAGGTTAAGCAACCAACGTAAGCCCCGTGGAAAATTTCCGTTTGGCGCAGGAAACCACTGATACCAGAATAACAGGCCGGCAACCGCAAATGCTGACAGCCAAAGACTTTGTGATATAACCGCCACAGGATCGGCGAAAATAATCGCGGCCAGACAGCAGCACCAGACTTGCCAGCCGCTCCACTGTCGTCCGCTTAATTTTAATCCTCCCCAGACGCTCAGTGCCGCCACCGTGCGCAGCGCAGGCGGTTGTAAGCCGGTAAGCCAGGCATAACATATCGCGCAAAGAATGCCGCCCAGCAATGGCGTCTGCCAACGAATCCATCTGACCGGCAAAAAGAATTGTCCACCACGGATTAATCCGGCAGCCAATAACGCGGCAAAAGCGATATGCAGGCCGGAAATCGCCATCAAATGGGCAGTCCCCGTATCGCGCATAACGGCCTTCACCTCCTGCGACACCTCTCCCCGCTCCCCCATTCCCAACGCCAGAATAACCTGTTGCCACGGATAAGGCGCAAGCGTAGCGCGAATCGAAGCAAGATAGCGCCCACGCAAGCTACACTCAGGGTTAATCGCTTTAGCCTGTAGAAAACGCCCGGTCAATGGTTGGTGCTGCGCCAGCGCGTAACGTTGGCTATCAAAACCGCCTTCGTTAAGCTGTCCGTGTACCGCTCTGACCTTCAGCGTCATCGCCCACTGTTGCCCGGCACACACTTCCGTGGGTAAGTACTGGCCATGCAGGACAATCCCTACAGCAGGAAAGAGCGGCTTTCCACGCAAATGGGTGATTCGCCCATAATGAGTGGTCATATGATCGGTGGCAGTAATGACGACTGTCGCCTCCTGCGTCGCGGCGGGCAGGACGTTTCCCGCCCAGATGGCCTGCCTGGCGGCAAATATCCCCCACATGAAAAAGAGCAAGGTTAATGCCGCGTAGCGCGCATAGTGATGGGGTATGAGGCAAAGCAAACATGCCAGACAAAACAGCACCGCGAGAATCCACGTGTCAGGTAATACTGGCAATATCATGAGCGGAAGTATTCCGCATACTACGCATACGCTGACCGTCGTTATCTTCATAGACACCTCCCTGTGCGGGAAAGTGTGCAGGTTCAGGACGCCATTGTCTGGAGGGGATTTTGTGCTATACGGCGCGGATTCCAGGTTTTTTACCTGATAAATGTAAGACGCAGCAAAAAATGCGAAACGTTTTCCAGTTTTCAGTCGAATAGCGTTTGCGCCTGACGGCGTATAAATGAAAAAAGCACCCTGACGGTGCTTTTTTCGGGTTCAAGTTTTGCGTTAAAACTTAACCGTAAATATTGGCGCGATCGCGCAGTTCTTTACCCGGTTTAAAGTGAGGAACGTATTTTCCTTCCAGTTCCACTTTATCGCCGGTCTTGGGGTTACGTCCGGTACGAGGCGCGCGGTAATGCAAAGAAAAACTGCCGAAACCGCGGATTTCAATACGCTCGCCCTGCGCAAGAGTCGAGGCCATATGCTCCAGCATCTCTTTTACCGCGTCTTCAACCGCCTTAGCGGGAATGTGAGATTGCTGGGTTGCAAGTCTTTCAATCAATTCTGACTTGGTCATGATTCCTCCGGTTCCTTAAAGACAAATTGGCTGCAGCCGTTAGATTGATTAAGGGCGGCCGTAGCCGCCCTTAGTGCTTGATTACAGGCCGAAATCTGCAATCTGTCAAGTAATCTCGTTATACTTCGGACTAAAAGGCCCGAAATTTCAGAGGATTACTCGCCTTTAGCTGCTTTGAATGCTTCAGCCATTGCGTTGTTAGAGAAGTTTGCATCTTCCTGTTTGTTAACAGTTGCGATGGCATCTTTCTCGTCAGCTTCGTCTTTCGCGCGAACAGACAGGCTGATTGCGCGGTTTTTACGATCAACGCCAGTGAATTTAGCTTCAACGTCGTCGCCAACGCTCAGAACCAGAGTCGCATCTTCAACGCGGTCACGGGATGCTTCAGAAGCACGCAGGTAACCTTCAACGCCGTCAGCCAGTTCTACAGTTGCGCCTTTAGCGTCAACGGCAGTGACTTTACCGGTTACGATAGCGCCTTTCTTGTTCAGAGCAACCCAGTTGTTGAACGGATCTTCTGCGAGCTGTTTAACGCCCAGGGAGATACGTTCACGTTCTGCGTCAACCTGCAGAACAACTGCAGCGATCTCGTCGCCTTTTTTGTATTCACGAACTGCTTCTTCGCCTGCAACGTTCCAGGAGATGTCAGACAGGTGAACCAGGCCGTCGATGCCGCCGTCCAGGCCGATGAAGATACCGAAGTCAGTGATAGACTTGATTTTACCTTCAACGCGGTCGCCCTTGTTGTGGGTTTCTGCGAACTGCTGCCACGGGTTAGATTTGCATTGCTTCAGACCCAGGGAGATACGACGACGTTCTTCGTCGATATCCAGAACCATCACTTCCACTACGTCGCCGACGTTAACCACTTTGGACGGGTGGATGTTTTTGTTGGTCCAGTCCATTTCGGAAACGTGAACCAGGCCTTCAACGCCTTCTTCGATTTCAACGAAGCAGCCGTAGTCGGTCAGGTTGGTCACGCGACCGGTCAGTTTGGTACCTTCCGGATAACGTTTAGCGATAGCTACCCACGGATCTTCGCCCAGCTGTTTCAGGCCCAGGGATACACGGGTACGCTCGCGGTCGAATTTCAGCACTTTCACGTTGATTTCGTCGCCAACGTTCACGATTTCGCTCGGATGCTTAACGCGTTTCCAGGCCATATCAGTGATGTGCAGCAGGCCGTCAACGCCGCCCAGATCAACGAATGCACCGTAGTCAGTGAGGTTCTTAACGATACCTTTAACTTCCATGCCTTCCTGCAGGTTTTCCAGCAGCTGATCGCGTTCTGCGCTGTTTTCGGATTCGATAACGGCACGACGAGAAACCACAACGTTGTTACGTTTCTGGTCCAGCTTGATTACTTTGAATTCAAGCTCTTTGCCTTCCAGGTGCAGAGTGTCACGCACCGGACGAACGTCTACCAGAGAACCCGGCAGGAACGCGCGAATACCGTTCAGCTCAACAGTGAAGCCACCCTTAACTTTGCCGTTGATAACACCGGTAACAGTTTCAGCATCTTCGTAAGCTTTTTCCAGCGTGATCCATGCTTCGTGACGTTTAGCTTTCTCACGAGAGAGCAGAGTTTCACCGAAGCCGTCTTCTACTGCATCCAGAGCAACGTCAACTTCGTCACCAACCTGGATTTCCAGTTCGCCCTGGGCGTTTTTGAACTGCTCAGCCGGAATGGCAGACTCAGATTTCAGACCGGCGTCAACCAGTACTACGTCTTTGTCGATAGCAACAACAACACCACGAACAATGGAACCCGGGCGGGTTTCGATTTCTTTTAAGGATTCTTCAAAGAGTTGAGCAAAAGATTCAGTCATGTTTAATCTTCAGGTTTCATATTTAACGTCCACCTGGCTCCGTGCCGGATGGGGTTGTTTAACATACCCGCTGTCAATCCTTTGCAACGGGGGTACTACAAATTCGGTCGCATTTAAGCGAGAGCCAATTTTTGGCGCGCATATTGTAACGCTTTTTCAATCACTTGCTCAATGCTTAATCGGGTAGAATCCAAAACTAATGCATCAGCAGCAGGAACTAACGGCGCTACAGCGCGATTACGATCGCGATCGTCGCGTTCCTTGATCTCGGCCAAAAGGCGTTCAAAGTTAACACTAAAGCCATTCTCCTGCAACTGTAGCATACGTCGATGCGCACGTTCCTCCGAGGAGGCGTCAAGGAAAATTTTTACCGGCGCATCCGGGAAGACCACGGTCCCCATATCGCGTCCATCGGCGATTAAACCAGGCGCTTCGCGGAATGCACGTTGGCGGCGAAGAAGCGCTTCACGCACGCGTGGGAATGCCGCCACCTGGGATGCCGCGTTCGCGACTTCCTGCGTACGAATTTCGCTGCTAACGTCCTCGCCTTCCAGGATAACTTCCAGGTTGCCGTCCGTTGAGACAAAACGCACGTCCAGATGGGACGCCAGCGGCACCAGCGCATCTTCAGAGGCGAGATCGACATGGTGGTGCAATGCCGCCAGCGCCAGTACGCGGTATATCGCGCCGGAATCCAGCAGATGCCATTGCAATGCTTCCGCCATTGCTTTGCACAAGGTGCCTTTACCTGCACCGCTTGGGCCATCAATGGTTATTACCGGGGCAATTGCCGTCATCTTTATCTCCTTAAACAGGCGTACCGTTAACGTAAACGCCGCGCATTATACGCGCCAACGCTCGCGACCGTTAACGTTGCGTGCAAAAACCAGTTTTGTCTGTAATCAGATGCGGAATAATTGCGCAATTATAGCGGGCCGGCGAGAAACCAGCCCGAAAGATGACAATGATTTACTTTTTATCTTCGGCAATTCTGTCGCGCATATGCTGCGCGCGATCGGCTGAGGCCGGGTGGGAGTCCATCAATGATTTTGCATGACCTGCGTCCATTGTGGCGAATTTATCGAATGCCGTGACTAAGCCCTGGGTGTTAATCCCGCGTTTTTTCAGCAGATCGTAAGAGAAGTCATCCGCATCCGACTCCTGACTGCGAGAAAACGCCGAATTGATGACGTCTTCCGCCAGATCGCCCAATTGAGACTGGGAAAGCTGCGCTGCGACGCCGCTGGTGGCGGAAATCGCATCGCGAGCCGCCAACGTGGCATAGGCGGTCTGCATCGCCTTGCGGGAGTGCCCTAAAGAGACATGGCCCAGTTCATGGCCCAGTACGCCTTCAATTTCATTATCGGTCATCAGATCCATCAGGCCGGAGTATACGCGAACGCAACCGTTCGCCATTGCCCATGCGTTGATATCGCTGGTCATATAGACTTTATAGCTAACCGGCGTACCGTCAATGTTGTTACCCAGCGCTTTGGCGATTTTGCTCAGACGTTTGGTGTATTTGCTTTTTGAACCTGCCAGTTGATTCTCGCTGTCCATTTGTTTACAGGCATTATTAGATAATGCCTTAACATCCGCATCGGACAGTGTGGCGGCTTTGTAGGCTGACATGCCGGAACTGGCGATTAAATTGCCATTCACGCCATTTTTACATCCTGCCAGTAGCGTAGCGGAAATCGCCACCGCCAGTAGTAATGATTTATTTTTCATACTAATCTTCCGTTGATAACTATTATAAAAAACACATAAATCAATGTGTTAAATCATCAACAAATTAGCATTAGTCATAATTGTAAAAATAGTGCGAATGCGGACTCGGCGCGCCAGCCTGTCGACTGGCGCAACAGAAAAATTAGGCAGGCGTGCTCATCCGCGCCAGTTGTTCGAAATAATCAGGGAACGTTTTTGCGGTACATTTAGGGTCCAGGATCGTGACTGGCGTATCGGACAGTGCGACCAGTGAGAAACACATCGCCATACGGTGGTCGTTGTACGTGCCAATATCCGCGTGTTGGAGCTTCGCCGGCGGCGTGATACGAATATAGTCGTGCCCTTCTTCGACTTCAGCGCCCACTTTACGTAGCTCGGTCGCCATCGCGAACAGGCGATCGGTTTCTTTCACTCGCCAGTTATAAATATTGCGCAGCGTCGTGGTTCCTTTCGCAAACAACGCCGTGGTGGCAATCGTCATCGCCGCATCCGGAATATGGTTCATATCCATATCTATGGCGTGCAATTCGCCGCGCGTGCAGGCAATAAAATCATCGCCCCAGGTAATAGTCGCGCCCATTTTCTCCAGCACATCGGCAAAACGAATATCGCCCTGCATACTTTTGCGGCCAATCCCGGTCACTTTTACCGTGCCGCCTTTTATCGCCCCGGCGGCGAGAAAATAGGACGCTGACGAGGCATCGCCCTCGACCAGATAGCGACCCGGAGAGTGATACTGTTGACCGCCCTTCACGACAAATTGTTGGTAGTGATGGTTCGTTATCTCCACACCAAAGGTTTTCATTAAATTTAGCGTGATATCGATGTAAGGTTTTGATACCAGTTCGCCTTTAACGCGAATAGTTGTGTCTTCAGGCGCCAGCGGCGCGGTCATCAGCAGAGCGGTCAGGAACTGGCTGGAAACGCTACCATCAACCTCAATGTCGCCGCCGGTAAAACCGCCGCGCAAACGCAGGGGCGGATAGTTTTCCTGCTCCAGGTAATCAATATTCGCCCCGCCCTGACGCAGCGAATCAACCAGATGGCCTATCGGACGCTCTTTCATACGCGGTTCGCCGGTTAACACTATCTCATTTTGCCCCAGACATAGCGCTGCCGCTAACGGACGCATCGCGGTTCCGGCATTACCGAGAAACAGTTCCAGAGCGCCTGGCGCGCGTAATGCGCCGCCATTACCCGTGATGTCACAGCGGGTGCGATCGGCAGAAAGGGTGTAATTGATCCCCAACGCGCTCAGGGCATTGAGCATATGGCGGACGTCATCGCTATCCAGCAGATTCGTCAGAACGGTTTTACCACAAGCTAAAGCCGCCAGGAGCAAAGCACGGTTTGAAACACTTTTGGAGCCAGGTAAATTAATGGCGCCATCGACCCGCGCGATGGGTTGTAACGTCAGGGATTCCATGAAACTCAACTCTCAAAAAACAGAAATAAAAACCCCACAGACTGGCCGTGGGGATGAAAAAGAAACGTTTTAGCCGTGGCGACGCTCAAAATCGATCATGAAATCGGTCAGCGCTTTCACCCCTTCAATCGGCATGGCGTTATAGATAGAAGCGCGCATACCGCCAACAACACGGTGCCCTTTTAAGGCGTGCAGACCGGCAGCGAAAGACTCTTCCAGAAAGACCTTGTCCAGCGCATTGTCCGCTAACTGGAACGGAACGTTCATCCGCGAACGGTTAGCCTGCGCGACATCATTACGGTAGAAATCGCTGTTATCAATCACACCGTACAGCAACTCCGCTTTTTGCTGATTGATTTTGTGCATCGCCGCCACGCCGCCCTGCGCTTTCAACCATTTGAACACCAGACCGGAAAGATACCAGGCGAAAGTCGGCGGCGTATTAAACATTGAGTCGTTATCATTCAGGACGGTGTAGTCGAGGATGGACGGGCAGCTCTCATGCGCCTTGCCTAACAGATCCTCCCGGACGATAACCAGCGTCAGTCCTGCCGGACCGATATTCTTCTGCGCGCCAGCATAAATTACGCCATAGCGAGAGACATCCAGCGGCGCAGACAGAATGGTAGAAGAAAAGTCCGCCGTGACGACCACCTCCGGGCCAAAATCAGGCGTTTCATCGATGGCGATGCCGTCAATGGTCTCATTCGGGCAATAGTGTAAATAAGCGGCGTTATCGGAAAGCTGCCACTCGCGCATCGGTTTTACGGCACGTTTGCCGTCAACGGTGATTTTGGCGTCGATAATCTGCGGCGCACAGTATTTTTTGGCTTCTTTGATGGCGCTCGCCGCCCAGTAACCGGCATCGACATAATCCGCCGTGGTTTTATCGCCCAGCAGATTGAGCGGCACGCCAGCAAACTGCCCGCGACCGCCGCCGTGACAAAATAAAACTTTATAGTTGGAGGGGATATTAAGGAGATCGCGAAAATCCTGCTCCGCCTCTTCAGCGACCTGGATAAACTCTTTGCCTCGATGGCTAATTTCCATTACCGACGTACCAAGACCGTGCCAGTCACGCAGTTCCTGTTGCGCCAGTTTAAGTACTTCCGCCGGTAGCATCGCCGGACCTGAACTAAAATTAAAGACCTGAGCCATTTCCCCTCACCACGCTGCATTGTTTCCTGCCTGACAGACATCAGGCAAACGTTATTCATGTGAATATCGGTTTTATCATTCAGTGACACGCGCCGCAATGGGTAAAACAATGCGAGGAGAAAATGCGGCGTGCGTCACACAACAGAATCTTCCGGATTAACCGTATAAATCCGATATTTTCGCTGTTAAACAACGCGTTTAGCCCGGCTTGCCTTCGTCCATTCTGGATTTGCGCAGCGCGGACATAATTGCTTTTCCTCGGCGTTCATGCGTATCACTTCACTGCAACGCACGCAGGCATAGTCGCCAGCCTCCGGCGCCACGATAAAGCGTGGCGTACAGTACTCAGGAAGAATGCTTAATCCCGGTTTAACGTCTTTATTTTCAAAGAAATAGACGCTGATTTGTCCGTTTGTCTCCAGGATGGCCAGTCTGACCTGCCCCAGTTGCTCAACGCCATTCAAGCGAAGCTCCATAAAAAATTCAAACTCCGTCATGTTCGAGCGCTGCAGTTTTTCCCACGCCAGTTCGCCGTCTTCAACAATGACCACCGACTTGCCTTCCAGCAGATCTTCCAACTTTTCACTATGCGCCATCAGCCACATGACCAGGCGATAGAGCAGCGCCAGGGTGATGAATACCACCAGAACAGGGAGCATCGGAACGTCATCATAAAACGCGACGTCGCCTGCCGCCGACCCCAATGTCAAAATGATCAGCACTTCAAAAAGCGACATTTGCCGTACGCCGCGTCGTCCTGTCACCTTTAAGAAAAGAAACACCAGAGCAAAGGTGTAAAAGCTACGTAGCGCCACTTCCCCCAAAAACGCTACCGGCACGTTATCCAGCGCCATTCGTTGCAAATCAAATGCTTTCATTTTTTATGCTCTTCCTGTGAATTCCTGTGTAAAAGCATAGCCAATACTTTTATTTCCGCCGTTGTCCCGCTGAGATAGCGCCCGTCACATAAAACCCGTATCATTGCGCGCTTTCCGTACGATAAAAGTGATTTTCATGACGCAAACATTTATTCCCGGCAAAGACGCCGCGCTGGAAGACTCCATCGCCCGCTTCCAACAAAAGTTACTCGACCTTGGCTTTCACATCGAAGAGGCCTCCTGGCTGAACCCGGTGCCAAACGTCTGGTCAGTGCATATTCGCGATAAAGAGTGCGCGTTATGCTTTACCAACGGAAAAGGCGCGACCCAAAAAGCGGCGCTGGCCTCGGCGTTGGGCGAATACTTCGAGCGTCTGTCAACCAACTACTTCTTTGCTGATTTCTGGCTTGGCGAAACGGTCGCCAATGGGCCATTCGTGCATTACCCGAACGAAAAGTGGTTCCCGCTGACTGAAAATGACGACGTACCGGAAGGCTTGCTTGATGCCCGTCTGCGCGCGTTTTACGATCCGGAAAATGAACTCACCGGAAGCCAGTTAATTGATCTTCAGTCCGGCAATGAAGCACGCGGCGTCTGCGGTCTGCCATTTACCCGTCAGTCCGATAACCAGACCGTGTATATTCCGATGAATATCATTGGCAACCTGTACGTCTCTAACGGAATGTCCGCCGGCAATACGCGTAATGAAGCCCGCGTTCAGGGACTGTCGGAAGTCTTCGAGCGTTATGTGAAAAATCGCATCATTGCGGAAAGTATCAGTCTGCCGGAGATTCCCGCAGAGGTGATGGCGCGTTATCCGGCGGTAATGGAGTCAATCGCCACGCTGGAAGCCGAGGGTTTCCCGATTTTCGCCTATGACGGCTCGCTGGGCGGTAAGTATCCGGTTATCTGCGTCGTGCTGTTCAACCCGGCTAACGGTACCTGCTTTGCTTCTTTTGGCGCGCATCCTGACTTTGGCGTTGCGCTGGAACGTACAGTGACCGAGCTACTCCAGGGACGCGGTCTGAAAGATCTTGATGTCTTCACGCCACCAACGTTCGATGATGAAGAAGTCGCGGAGCACACTAATCTGGAGACCCACTTCATCGACTCCAGCGGCCTGATTTCCTGGGACCTGTTCAAACAGGACGCCGATTACCCGTTCACGGACTGGAGTTTCTCCGGCACTACCGAAGAAGAATTCGCCACGCTGATGGCCATCTTTGCTGCTGAAGATAAAGAAGTTTACATTGCCGATTACGAGCATCTCGGCGTATACGCCTGTCGTATTATCGTACCGGGAATGTCTGATATTTATCCTGCAGAAGATCTGTGGCTGGCCAACAACAATATGGGTAGCCATCTTCGTGAGACTCTGCTTTCGCTGCCCGGTAGCGCCTGGAATAAAGAAGACTATCTCAATCTGATTGAACAATTGGATGAAGAAGGTTTTGACGATTTCACCCGCGTGCGTGAACTGCTGGGTCTGGCGACCGGGGCGGACAATGGTTGGTATACACTGCGCGTCGGCGAATTAAAAGCAATGCTAGCGTTAGCGGGCGGCGATTTGGAGCAGGCGCTAATCTGGACAGAATGGACGATGGAGTTCAATTCGTCGGTCTTTAGTCCGGCACGCGCAAACTATTACCGTTGCCTGCAAACGCTGCTGCTCCTGTCGCAAGAAGATGCACGTCAGCCGCTGCAATATCTCAATGCTTTTATAAAAATGTATGGCGCGGAGGCTGTAGAAGCCGCCAGCGCTGCGCTTAGCGGTGAAGCGGCTTTTTACGGACTACCGGCTGTCGACCGCGATCTACAAGCGTTCCCGGCGCATCAGTCTTTGTTAAAAGCGTATGATAAATTACAGCGCGCGAAAGCGGCATACTGGTCAAAATAAGGCCATATGAGTGACTTAGGGTAGGTTTACCCTCTCGGCTGCGTTATATTACGGGGCGCCTTTGCGGCCCCGTTTTATTTATTTTCGCTAAACGGCGAAAAATGTAATAGCCAGGTTAAATATTGGTTGTTGATATTAAATTAATTGACATAGTGATGTTACTTTATTTGTTGATTACTCCATATTAATTAACCGTGCAGCAGGAGGATTCAGGAAAAAATTCAACTCTATTTATAATTTTTAAAATTTATTTTTATTAGGATAATCAAAAAGTTACACCGTAATTGCATAAAAGCCATGCGATTTACGGGCCTATAAGCCAGGCGAGATATGATCTATATCAAATTCTCATCTATAATGCTTTGTTAGTATCTCGTCGCCGACTTAATAAAGAGAGAGTTAGTGTGAAAGCTGACAACCCTTTTGACCTTTTACTCCCTGCAGCAATGGCCAAAGTGGCTGAAGAAGCAGGCGTCTATAAAGCAACGAAACATCCGCTTAAGACTTTCTATCTGGCGATTACCGCCGGCGTATTCATTTCAATTGCCTTTGTTTTTTATATTACTGCGACAACCGGTACTGGCGCGATGCCTTATGGCATGGCGAAACTTATCGGGGGTATCTGTTTCTCTTTGGGACTGATTCTCTGTGTTATTTGCGGCGCTGATCTTTTCACCTCTACTGTTCTGATCGTTGTAGCTAAAGCTAGCGGTCGCATCACCTGGGGGCAACTGGCTAAAAACTGGTTAAACGTCTATTTTGGTAACCTGATTGGCGCTCTGCTTTTCGTGTTACTGATGTGGCTTTCCGGCGAGTATATGACTGCCAACGGTCAATGGGGACTTAACGTCCTGCAAACCGCCGACCACAAAATGCACCACACTTTTATTGAAGCTGTCTGCCTCGGTATTCTGGCGAACCTGATGGTTTGTCTGGCCGTGTGGATGAGCTACTCAGGTCGTAGCCTGATGGACAAAGCGTTCATCATGGTACTGCCCGTCGCCATGTTTGTCGCCAGCGGTTTTGAGCACAGTATCGCAAACATGTTTATGATTCCTATGGGTATTGTAATACGCGATTTCGCTACACCGGCGTTTTGGACCGCGGTTGGTTCGTCTCCGGAAAGTTTTTCTCACCTGACCGTGATGAGCTTCATCACTGATAACCTGATTCCGGTCACGATCGGTAATATTATCGGCGGCGGTTTGTTGGTCGGGTTGACATACTGGGTCATTTACCTGCGTGGTAACGAGCATCATTAATCTGTTGATGCCCATTACACGCAGTAAATAAAAAATCCACTTAAGAAGGTAGGTGTTACATGTCCGAGCTTAATGAAAAGTTAGCCACAGCCTGGGAAGGTTTTACCAAAGGTGACTGGCAGAATGAAGTAAACGTCCGTGACTTCATTCAGAAAAACTACACTCCGTATGAGGGTGACGAGTCCTTCCTGGCTGGCGCTACTGACGCGACCACCAAGCTGTGGGACAGCGTAATGGAAGGCGTTAAACAGGAAAACCGCACTCACGCGCCTGTTGACTTTGACACCTCCGTTGCTTCCACCATCACTTCTCACGACGCTGGCTACATCAACAAAGCGCTTGAGAAAATTGTTGGTCTGCAGACTGAAGCTCCGCTGAAGCGTGCGATCATTCCGTTTGGCGGCATCAAAATGGTTGAAGGTTCCTGCAAAGCGTACAATCGCGAGCTGGACCCGATGCTCAAAAAAATCTTCACCGAATACCGTAAGACCCACAACCAGGGTGTATTCGACGTTTATACTCCGGACATCCTGCGTTGCCGTAAATCTGGCGTTCTGACCGGTCTGCCGGATGCGTATGGCCGTGGCCGTATCATCGGTGACTACCGTCGCATAGCGCTGTACGGTATCGACTACCTGATGAAAGACAAATTTGCGCAGTTTACGTCTCTGCAATCCGATCTGGAAAACGGCGTAAATCTGGAAGCGACTATCCGTCTGCGTGAAGAAATCGCTGAACAGCACCGCGCTCTGGGTCAGATCAAAGAAATGGCGGCTAAATACGGCTGCGATATCTCTGGTCCGGCGACTAACGCTCAGGAAGCAATCCAGTGGACTTACTTCGGCTACCTGGCTGCGGTTAAATCTCAGAACGGCGCAGCAATGTCCTTCGGTCGTGTATCCACCTTCCTGGATGCGTACATCGAACGTGACCTGAAAGCAGGCAAAATCACCGAGCAAGACGCACAGGAAATGATTGACCACCTGGTCATGAAACTGCGTATGGTTCGCTTCCTGCGTACCCCTGAATATGATGAACTGTTCTCCGGCGACCCGATTTGGGCAACCGAATCTATCGGTGGTATGGGCGTTGATGGCCGTACTTTGGTTACCAAAAACAGCTTCCGCTTCCTGAACACCCTGTACACCATGGGGCCGTCCCCGGAGCCGAACATCACCGTTCTGTGGTCTGAAAAACTGCCGCTGAACTTCAAAAAATTCGCCGCTAAAGTGTCCATCGACACTTCTTCTCTGCAGTACGAGAACGATGACCTGATGCGTCCGGACTTCAACAACGATGACTATGCTATCGCGTGCTGCGTAAGCCCGATGATCGTTGGTAAACAAATGCAGTTCTTCGGCGCGCGTGCAAACCTGGCGAAAACCATGCTGTACGCAATCAACGGCGGCGTTGATGAAAAACTGAAAATGCAGGTTGGTCCGAAATCCGAACCGATCAAAGGCGATGTTCTGAACTTCGACGAAGTGATGGATCGCATGGATCACTTCATGGACTGGCTGGCTAAACAGTATGTCACCGCGCTGAACGTTATCCATTACATGCACGACAAGTACAGCTACGAAGCCTCTCTGATGGCGTTGCACGACCGTGACGTTATCCGCACCATGGCGTGTGGTATCGCAGGTCTGTCCGTTGCGGCTGACTCCCTGTCTGCCATCAAATATGCGAAAGTTAAACCGATTCGTGACGAAGATGGTCTGGCTATCGACTTCGAAATCGAAGGCGAATACCCGCAGTTTGGTAACAACGACGCTCGTGTAGATGACATGGCAGTTGACCTGGTAGAACGTTTCATGAAGAAAATTCAGAAACTGACCACCTACCGTGGCGCTATCCCGACGCAGTCTGTTCTGACCATCACCTCTAACGTTGTGTATGGTAAGAAAACCGGTAACACCCCGGATGGTCGTCGCGCTGGCGCGCCGTTCGGACCTGGTGCTAACCCGATGCATGGTCGTGACCAGAAAGGCGCTGTCGCTTCTCTGACCTCCGTTGCTAAACTGCCGTTTGCTTACGCGAAAGATGGTATTTCTTATACCTTCTCTATCGTTCCGAACGCACTGGGTAAAGACGACGAAGTTCGTAAGACTAACCTGGCAGGTCTGATGGATGGTTACTTCCACCACGAAGCGTCCATCGAAGGCGGTCAGCACCTGAACGTCAACGTCATGAACCGTGAAATGCTGCTGGACGCGATGGAACATCCGGAAAAATATCCGCAGCTGACCATCCGTGTATCTGGTTACGCAGTACGTTTTAACTCCCTGACGAAAGAACAGCAGCAGGACGTTATTACTCGCACCTTCACGCAGACCATGTAATGGGTTTGACTGAAATTACGCTATAAAAAGCGTACAAAAAAGGCTCCATGTCTGTGGGGCCTTTTTAATTTTTATAAAAGCATATTTCGACAACCAGAATTTTTACTTATAAATAAAGTGTTATTATGTAATCTATATATTCTTCTCAGAATAGCATCAATTTCTCTTTTATTATTTTGATACTCATCATAATCCTTATTTAATACATCAGAAAACAGCATGGTGTTAGCTTTTGTAAAATCACATAACAATGACGGTATATATCCATGTAGCAGATAGATAAGTGTTGGATGAAACATATCAAACAGGACTTCCTCCTCCTCTAATTCCCAGTAACCTATTTTACAAAATTGGGTAGAAATCTCAAAAGACCCCATTTGAAGACAGCGTAGTTTATCCATCTCATCCTCAGTAAGCGTACCATTCCATTCAACACATGCCATTTTTCGATTTTCTCCAGATCGCATAAGCTTATAAACTTCATCCCTAATTTCATCATCCTCATTAACTGCCCCTCTAAGTTTATTAGCAAAGCCTTCTAATAATTCAGGATAGCGAGAAATTTTTTCTCCATACTTAGTACATATTTTAAAAAACAACTCTTCTTCATCTTCTTCCATCACTTTAAAAATACAGTGTTCTGAAACGTTGAGGAGACGATGCAAATTAATTTTATCAATAACATTGCCATCAATCTCAAATAAAACTTGTGTCTGATTCATATCAAAACGCATAACAAAGCGCTCTTGTTGGGATGGATCAGCGTATTGTTTTAATTGTACAAAGGCATGTATCTTCTCCATGCCGACTATATCAACATTAAGTTCAGCTTGATTTTCACGTTCACATCCATGGATGAGTGTATATAATACCTTCAGCACCTCTTGTTTTTTTTGTGTTCTGAAGTTGTCCTTAAATCTATCCCATACCCCCATGTATAGCGCTTGTTCTTTATCAGAATTCATCAAACGGACTAGCCGTGAATGATTAATTTCATAGTGATGATGATTACCAAAACTTAACGTAACTGGCATAATAACTCCCTTGATTATTTACCGCGAAAGCAAAATCCAATCCGTTGCTCTCATTCACTCTATTTAAGAGATTGAATCAGTCCGGGTTTAGAAATGGCATCAGATTTACACCTGATAACACGTTGAATGCAACGCCAGGCACTGGACAGGCATAACGTTCTTTGGACACATCTGAATTATGTTGAGAATTATTTTCGTTCTGACCACAACAAAACGGCGCCAACCATTCGAAAAAAGAGGTGGATCATAAACAGCAAAACCAGGGCGCTATGGATGATACACTTGCAGTATGTATTGCGGTTCGGGCGTTAAACAGAGGTACTGGGCTGATTAATGAGCCAGAATTTCTGGCGGTGCAAGTTATGCAGCATAGATTTGCCGTATATTTTATACTGAATAGAGGTAAAATAGCTCCATTGCAGCACATTCTGGAACAGCCACACATTCTGTAGTCCAAAATTTACGCTCGCAGTACCGCTTTTTTACAGGATGCAACCCCCTTAACAGGGTGCTCAACATGCCCGGAATGTGTCCATAAACCCCATGTTATTTAGAGCTAGCCGAAGCGATATGAGTAACTTAACCGATTGTATTACAAATGAAAGTGTTGCAGTAACTGCTGATAAAAAGCCGGTTATTGGTCGCATTCACTCCTTTGAATCCTGTGGCACCGTTGATGGCCCAGGCATCCGCTTTATTACCTTTTTCCAGGGCTGCCTGATGCGCTGCCTGTATTGCCATAATCGCGACACATGGGATACGCATGGCGGTAAAGAAATCACCGTTGAAGACTTAATGAAAGAGGTGGTGACCTATCGGCATTTTATGAATGCTTCTGGCGGCGGCGTGACGGCATCCGGCGGCGAGGCCATTTTGCAGGCAGAATTTGTACGCGACTGGTTTCGCGCCTGTAAAAAAGAAGGTATCCACACCTGTCTCGACACCAATGGCTTTGTGCGCCGTTATGACCCGGTGATTGATGAACTGCTGGACGTTACCGATCTGGTGATGCTCGATCTCAAGCAGATGAATGATGAGATCCACCAGAATCTGGTCGGTGTCTCTAATCACCGGACGCTGGAATTCGCGCAGTATTTATCAAAGAAAAATGTGAAGGTCTGGATCCGTTACGTTGTCGTTCCCGGCTGGTCTGACGACGATGATTCCGCGCATCGCCTGGGTGAGTTTACCCGCGATATGGGGAATGTCGAAAAAATCGAACTGCTGCCCTATCATGAGCTGGGCAAACATAAATGGGTGGCAATGGGCGAAGAATATAAACTGGACGGCGTAAAGCCGCCTAAAAAAGAGACCATGGAGCGTGTAAAGGGTATTCTTGAGCAGTATGGTCATAAAGTGATGTATTAATCGCCTGCTATCTTACCCGCTTTTAAACGGCTACCCATGACGGTAGCCGTTATGCTGTCTGGATAACGCTCTTACCGCTAAAATACCCGACCCTGCCGTCAGACAGGCCTGGTTAACAATATTGCGCTTACCAGGAATTAAACTTATCTGCTGCTGAGTTGAAGGTCTGACAACTATTGCTGCCCCGGCGCCTGTTAATACCGTTGTCTCCGCCTGGAACCCAGGCACCTGCAACCTTAAAAGGCGCTCGCCTGGCAGGAGCGCCGTGGAAAAGAGCGTCGTTATGTGTTTCTACGCGCCAGCAGTGGGAAAATTAATCCCAACCCGACCAGGACAAAAGGCGTCACGATGTTCAACGTCAGCTGGAATGTCCACTCCGGCGTGAACGCCTCCATTTTGGGGAAAATACCGGTAAGGCAGGCAAACGCGGTGAAGGCAAAACACCATATTCCCACAGTTAACGCCAACGCCCGGTTGCGAATAAACACATATTCGGGGTTGTACTTTTGTGCCAGTCGAATGACAGCAATAAAGGCGACAAATACCCACAGATAGCGCAGCGGCATAACAACTGAGTTGAGATTAAGCAGCCATTTGTACAGGTTGTTCATATCGCCGATGCCAAGCGTTGGCAACATAATCAAGATAGCGACCAACACCAATGTCAGCAAATAACCGTTAACTGGCGTACCTGAAGCGTTAGTACGACATAAGCGCTGCGGGATATATTTACTGTCTGCATCACCCAGCAATACTTTTAGTGGCGCATCAATAGAAAACACCAGCGCGGCGATTTGCCCCAGAGTATTGGCAATGGCATAAATCACCATTAATGCATTACCCATATGGTAATACTCACCCAATTTCTGAAATGCGTAATATTGCCCATTGGTCATTAAATCGTCAGGTATATGCCGGGAATCAAACATCATTCCCATCGCCAACGAACCGAGGATAGCACAGACCGCAACCATGACGGCTAAAAAGAGCATCCCCTTCGGGAATTCTTTTCCTGGATTCCGCGTCTGGTTGACGTAAGGCGAGATCTTCTCCGCCCCACCAACCGCAAAGACCAACATAGAGATGGTGGTGATATAGGTAAAATCGATATGAGGAATAAATGACTGCCAGGTGATGTTTGCGGTCGCAATTTCAACGTTTGTAATTGCTGGCGCGGTCACTGCCATCACAACATATAAAATTGACATGATAAACATGGCAATTCCGGCCACAGACCCAACAACCTTTAGCGATTTCATCCCCCTGGAAGCAACCCACATAAAGAAAACAAACAATGCCAGCGTCAGCCCCTGCAAGGCAACGACGGTATATTCTTTTATCAACGAGCCATCGCCTTTTAAAGCCCATCCCAATGCAATGAGTATCGCCTGCGGCTTTTGCGCCAGGTAAGGAATATGCACGACCCAATAAGTCCATGCCGCAAGGTAAGCCAACCCCGGCCCCATCGTATGCTTAATCCATGTACTGACGCCCCCTTTTCCCTCTTTGAAGGTTGAGCCCAGTTGCCCCACGATTAAGGCATAAGGAATAAAATAGAGCGCAAAAATAAACACCCAGGAGAAGACAACCACTAACCCCTGGTTAGCATAGTTATTGACAACATTGCCGAATCCCCAAACGGTAATAAACGACATCAAGGCGATGTTGTACCATCGCAACTGTTTTTCCTGCACATTCGGCATAACGCGATCCTTCGTGAACACAATGCTATTACTATAAATGAAGCGGGGAATTATGCGCGGTAAAGACGAAGAGAGAAAATAGAGGAACGCAAAATTATAACCTTCGACACATTTTATTTTTCAGCAAAGCAAGAAAATTATGCAGGTCAATTATTTTACGTAAAACATAAACAAAGAGTATGCAAGACTCACGTCCTGCATACGATTCAGAGAACAGTTAGGTATGGGCGACAGGATTGGGCGTCTGGCCGGCGTTACGTAACAGCATCAGCAGATAAATAAACGATACGCTGGCGATCATAATAAACAGCAGATTATCTGAATAATTCTGCATTAACATCGCAGCAAAAGACGGCCCCAACAGGCTCCCTACCGTATAACTTAACAGCAGCGCCTGGTTCATTGCCACAAGCTGGTGATGTTCGACTTTTTCACAGGCCCAGGCCATTGCAACGGGATAAAGCGTAAAACCCGCCGCCCCCAGAATAAACAGAGCTGGCGCCATCGCCGCCTGGGTTAACATAGCAATACTGCCGAGTATGACAACGAATACCTGTACGCGTAACACCAGCAAGCGACCAAATTTGTCCGCCAGACGTCCCATTGGCCATTGCCCCAAAATACCGGCGCTCACCAACACCGCCATCCAGAAACCAATGCTGGCGTTAGCCATCCCCTGATGCTTCAGATATAACGGCATCAGACCATATAATGAACCAAGAACAATGCCGGAAATAATACAACCATTCACACCAAGACGCGCCTGACGTAGCTTCAGCATGGCGCTAATAGAAGTGGAATGACGTGTCTGCGTTTGCTGATTTACAATCCGGGTAAAGAGTAGCGGCAGAATTCCCGCCAGAATCATTCCGGTCACCCAGGGAAGGACGTGCAGCAATTCACCAGACACTTTACTGACCAATAATTGTCCAAGGAAGGTCCCCATGTAGTAGACCATCATATAAGCAGCAAGCAGGCGCCCGCGATTATGCGAGGTTCCGCTGCACATCAACGCGCTTTCGACAACAACCCAAATCATGGCGCAGCCGATACCGGCAATAAAACGCCAGCTCATCCAGCTCCAGAACCCCACCATCACGCCCAACCCGACACAACCCGCGGCGAAGATCAGCGAGGCAAGATAATAGCTACGGTTAAACCCAATGCGTTTAATTAAATACCCGGTAAATAACGTCCCGACCAGATTGCCGGTAAAATAAGACGAGCTGACCATCCCCACCTGCCAGGTCGGAAGGTTTGCCTGAGCAAGCCACAGCGGCACAAGCGTATTCAGTACCGCAATGGCCAGAGTCAACAAAAGTAGCCCGCACAGCAAAAGCATGACGGGACGGGTATAGGTGGACATGAATAAAAACCGTGAGGAAGTTCAAATTTCATGCGCATCATGCCATCGCCAAAAACATTGTCAATCGGCTCCGCATGGGCGATCCGCAAGTTTTGAGACTATCGATTTGATTTACTTATTCTGCACGTGAATATATTAAAAGGCTAAAAATTCATCCCCTTGTTTTTATTGATCTAACCCGCAAAATCGGCGTTTTGTTCAGTCGAAAAATTTCATGGTTCCTTTAGCTTCGTTTTCTTCTCTATGGATTTATATGCGCCTTCTCCGCCCCGGTTATATTCCTTAGATTGATGGCGGCTAAAGGCGAATTCGGCCTGCACGTTCTGCAGGCCGAATGCACGTCAACGCGTTAGCTGGCTACCGCCATGCCCACGGTCATATGCAGCCCATAGAATACGCCGCGGCCAATCAATTCCCCCGCCAGCATCAGAATGAAGGCGACAGAGAGCAACGGTACCGCAGGTTGATACCCTTTTAACTGTGGCACAATCCAGCAGCACAACGCCGCCGCAAGCAGCACCATACGCCAGGCCATCAGGGAACCATAATCCGGCACCAGAGCAGACGCCTGCTGAATGGAACTGTGAATCGTCGCCAGTTCCGCGCCCTGCATGGCCACCATAATGGCAATAACCACCAGCGCCAGCACCGACACCGCAGGCAACAGACGCATCGCCCAACCGTTCACGCCCGCGATGCGCAGCAGCAGATAACCCAGTAACGGGCCACCCATAAAGAGCGTCAGGAAGAAGCCCAGCGGCGTCCAGAAGCTATACCAGGTCGGTACTGTATCGATGCTGTTATAGACGCGTACCATCATCCAGACGAAGACGACGCCCAGTACCATCGTGATAATCAGCCAGAGTGTGCGCAGTGCCGACGGCAGTTTTTTCAATACCGCCAGCAGCCAGCCAATCCCGCCGACCGCAAAAAACACCGAGCCGCTGGCAATTTCATTGCTCAGTGCGGAAGCACCCACGCGGTTAAGCGAGTTAAACGCGCGCATCGGCGAGCCCAGATGCAGCATCGAGGCGATAAAGCCAATCCCCATCAGCACCCACAGACCAAACATACAGGCGATCACCCGCTGCTGCGTTTCCGCACGCAGGTCGCCCTTCATCAGCGCCAGAGCCAGAACAATAAAACCACCGGCCACGCACTGACCAAAGACCGTGAAGATCATCAACGGCCATTCATGCCATCCACTTCCCATCTTATACCTCCTTCGGATTGGCCAGATAACCGGTGGTGTCCCCGGTCGGGCGGCTGTTGGCGTTGGGTTTAATCACAATATTCGGCTTCGTGAAATGCGCGCGCGGCAACGGCGCGACGGCAGCCAGCTCACCGTGTTTTTTGCGCAGTTCGTCTATCGGGCCGAAATCCAGCGCCCGCAGCGGACAGGATTCGACGCAGATCGGTTTCTTGCCTTCCGCCACCCGGTCATAACAGCCGTCGCACTTGGTCATATGACCTTTGGCCGCGTTGTACTGCGGCGCGCCGTACGGGCAGGCCATGTGGCAGTAGCGGCAACCGATACAGACCTCTTCGTTCACCACCACAAAACCGTCATCGCGCTTGTGCATCGCGCCGCTCGGGCAGACTTTGGTACAGGCCGGGTCTTCGCAGTGGTTACAGGAGATGGAGAGATAGTAGGCAAAGACGTTCTGGTGCCAGACGCCGTTATCTTCCTGCCAGTCGCCGCCCGCATACTCATAAATGCGGCGGAAGCTGACATCCGGGGTCAAATCTTTGTAGTCCTTGCAGGCCAGTTCGCAGGTTTTGCAACCGGTGCAACGGCTGGAATCAATAAAAAATCCATACTGGGTTGTCATCGGTTACTCCTTACGCCTTTTCAACCTGAACGAGGTTCGTATGTGACGGGTTCCCCTTCGCCAGCGGAGAAGGACGTTGGGTCGTCAGTACGTTAATACAGCCGCCCTGATCCACGCGTTTTGCATCCGGGTCATACCATGCGCCTTCTCCCAGGGCGACCACGCCCGGCATCATGCGCGGCGTCACTTTAGCCTCGATATGTACTTCGCCGCGATCGTTGAAGATGCGGACTTTATCGCCATTGTTGATACCGCGTTTCTGCGCATCCATGGGGTTAATCCACATTTCCTGGCGACAGGCGGCTTTCAGTACGTCTACGTTGCCATAAGTGGAATGTACACGCGCTTTATAGTGGAAACCCGTCAACTGCAGCGGGAATTTATCCGTTAGCGGATCGTTATAGTTTTCAAAACCTGGCGTGTAGATCGGTAATGGATCGATCACGTCGCCTTCCGGCAGCTCCCAGGTGGCGGCGATATCCGCCAACGCCTGTGAATAGATTTCAATCTTGCCCGATGGCGTTGTAAGTGGATTCGCTTGCGGATCTTCGCGGAAGTCTTTATAGGCGACATGGTGGCCTTCGGGGTCACGCTGTTTGAAGATGCCTTGCTTACGGAACTCCTCAAAGGTGGGCAGATTCGGAATGGATTTACGCGACTGTTCGTACAGATGACGCATCCACTCTTCTTGCGTCCGTCCTTCGGTAAACTGTTGTTCCACGCCAAGACGTTTCGCCAGTTCGCTGGTCATCTCATAAATCGTCTTACACTCGAAGCGCGGTTTAATCGCCTGGTCAGTGAAGATAACGTAAGACATGTTTCCGCAAGAGGCATCCAGCGCAAAGTCCATCTGCTCAGAAGCAGTGCAATCAGGCAACAGAATATCGGCGTATTTTGCCGACGAAGTCATATGACAGTCGATAACGACGATCATTTCGCATTTCTTGTCATCCTGCAGGATTTCGTGGGTGCGGTTAATCTCAGAGTGCTGGTTAATCAAACAGTTGCCAGCATAGTTCCAGATCATTTTGATCGGCACGTCCAGCTTATCTTTCCCCCGCACGCCATCACGCAGCGCCGTCATTTCCGGGCCGCGTTCAATGGCATCGGTCCACATAAACATGGAGATGCTGGTTTCAACCGGGTTTTCCAACGTGGGCATACGTTCAAATGGCAGAGCATAAGACCCTTCGCGCGCGCCGCTGTTACCGCCGTTAATCCCAACATTACCCGTCAGGATCGCCAGCATCGAGATGGCGCGCGTGGCGATTTCTCCATTAGCATGACGCTGTGGCCCCCACCCCTGGCAAATATA
Source organism: Salmonella sp. 741265116_PST (assembly GCF_046567715.1). Classification (NCBI taxonomy): domain Bacteria; kingdom Pseudomonadati; phylum Pseudomonadota; class Gammaproteobacteria; order Enterobacterales; family Enterobacteriaceae; genus Salmonella; species Salmonella sp. 741265116_PST. The sequence goes on from NZ_JBKFPH010000018.1 coordinate 83,314, forward strand.
GGCGGGTTTAGCGCTGCCGATTTCTCGCGCCAGTTTAATAATGCGATCTGCCGGAATACCGGTAATTTGCGCCGCCCACTCCGGCGTCTTCGCGATACCGTCTTTACCCTGGCCCAGAATATAGGCTTTGTAGTGACCGTTTTTCGGCGCGCTGGCAGGCAAGGTTTTTTCGTCATAACCGACGCAATATTTATCCAGGAACGGCTGATCGACCATGTTCTCGGTGATTAAGACATATGCCAGACCATTGACCAGCGCCGCATCGGTACCTGGACGAATCGGAATCCACTCATCTTCGCGACCGGCGCCGGTGTCGGTGTAACGAGGATCGATAATGATCATCCGCGCGTTTGATTTCTGCCGCGCCTGTTCAAGATAATACGTTACACCGCCCCCGCTCATGCGGGTTTCGCCAGGGTTATTGCCAAACAACACCACCAGCTTACTGTTTTCAATGTCGGATGGACTATTGCCATCCGCCCAGCCGCCATAGGTGTAGTTCAGACCCGCTGCGATTTGCGCGGAAGAGTAATCACCGTAGTGGTTAAGATAACCGCCGCAGCAGTTCATCAGACGGGCGACCAGCGTTTTTCCCGGCGGCCATGAACGTGTCAAAGTACCGCCCAGCGTTCCCGTGCCATAGTTCAGATAAATGGACTCGTTGCCATACTCTTTGATAAGACGCTGCATATTGGTGGCAATGATATCGTAGGCTTCGTCCCAGCTAATACGCTCAAATTTACCTTCGCCGCGCGCGCCGACGCGCTTCATCGGATACTTGAGCCGATCCGGGTTATAGACGCGGCGACGCATAGAACGACCACGCAGGCAGGCACGAACCTGATGCAGGCCATCATAATCATCGTTTCCGGTATTATCCGTTTCTACATATTTGATTTCACCATCCACAACATGCATACGTAGTGGACAACGGCTGCCACAGTTTACCGTACAGGCGCTCCAGACGACTTTCTCGCCGGTTTTCGCCGGGCTTATCGCCTCTGCGGCGTTAGCGATGCGGGTAAATGGCAGGGTAAATGCGCTACTGGCCATCGCCAGGCCGCCTATCGCGGTGGTTTTGACTAAACCACGACGGCTCACCTCGGCTGCCAGCACGGCATCAGGGATCTTAGTTTTCATAAGGGCTCACTCTGCTGCTCACAATAAAAAAAACAATAAACCGATGTATAGAATTTTATATAGCGATAACGTCGCTATAAAGTCTGATATATATCGAAAAAGTAGAAAAATAGCGTTAAAAACTGACCTTCATTCGAAATCAGTATTACCCCTAATAGGGTAGGGATTATTGTCCGGTATCAAACTGGCATAAAAAAAGCGCCCGAAGGCGCTTTTTAGAAGAAGAGAAAGCGAGGATTAGCCGATATATTCCAGTCCGTTCATGTACGGACGTAATACTTCCGGCACTTCAATGCGACCATCAGCCTGCTGATAGTTTTCCATCACGGCCACCAGGGTACGACCTACCGCCAGACCAGAACCATTCAGGGTATGGACCAGACGGGTCTTTTTGTCGGACTTGCTGCGACAGCGTGCCTGCATACGACGCGCCTGGAAGTCCCAGACGTTAGAGCAGGAAGAGATCTCGCGGTAGGTATTCTGCGCCGGAACCCAGACTTCGAGGTCATAGGTTTTGCAGGCGCCGAAGCCCATATCGCCAGTACACAGAATGATTTTACGGTACGGCAGTCCCAGTAGCTGGAGCACTTTTTCCGCATGGCCGGTCATCTCTTCCAACGCCGCCATAGAATCTTCCGGGCGAACGATCTGCACCATCTCCACTTTGTCAAACTGATGCATACGAATCAGGCCACGGGTATCACGACCATAAGAACCTGCTTCAGAACGGAAACAAGGCGTATGCGCCGTCATTTTAATCGGCAGATGATCTTCGTCGATGATTTCATCGCGTACCAGATTGGTCAGCGGAACCTCCGCCGTCGGGATCAAAGCATAGTTGCTGCTGTCTGCTTCTTCTTCCAGCGGACGGGTATGGAACAAGTCGCCTGCGAATTTCGGCAGTTGACCGGTGCCATACAGCGTGTCGTGGTTAACCAGATACGGCACGTAGTTTTCGCTATAGCCGTGCTGTTCCGTATGCAGATCCAACATGAACTGCGACAATGCGCGATGCATACGCGCAATCTGTCCTTTCATCACCACAAAACGGGAGCCGGTCAGCTTAACCGCAGCGGCAAAGTCGAGGCCGGAGTGCATTTCCCCTAAGGTGACGTGATCGCGGATTTCAAAATCAAACTCACGCGGGGTACCCCAGCGGCTGACTTCAACGTTGTCGTTTTCATCTTTACCTACCGGCACTTCATCCGCAGGCAGGTTTGGGATGGTCAGCGCGATATCGCGGATCTCCGCCAGCAAGGTATCCAGCTCGGCTTTCGCCGCATCCAGCTCTTCGCCCAGTTTATTCACTTCCAGGCGTAAAGGCTCAATATCTTCCCCGCGCGCTTTCGCCTGGCCGATGGATTTCGATCGAGAATTACGCTCCGCCTGCAGGTTTTCCGTGTTGACCTGCAAAACTTTACGACGCTCTTCAAGAGCGCGCAGCTTATCTACATCCAGCTTAAAGCCCCGGCGTGCCAGTTTTTCAGCGACTGCGTCTGGCTCATTACGCAGCAGATTGGGATCGAGCATGCTTATCCTGTGCTTATCGAATAATAAAAGGAAACGCGATCAATTGATGATCGCCTCTGATTGTATTGATGAACGTAAACCCCGTTTACGTAATAGCGACGTTTTCGCCTTACCTGACCGACGACAGCAACAACGCATCCATTGCGCTATACCCGCGGACCTCATAAGCAACGTGCTATCAGGCATAACGAGGTTCATCATCAACGCCATGATACCTGGAGCATCATATTTAGAGATAACCTTACCGCAACGTTTACACTAGCGGTAGCGTTTTGTGGGGCTATTTTGATCCTGTTCAGCCAGCCAGGCGAGCTTTTCGCCAATCTTGCCTTCCAGACCACGATTTGTCGGATGATAATAGCGCGTTTGCGCGATTTCCGGCGGGAAGTACACTTCACCCGCAGCATAGGCATTGGGCTCATCGTGGGCATAGCGGTACTCCTGGCCATAGCCCATCTCTTTCATCAGTTTGGTTGGCGCATTACGCAGATGGACAGGAACGTCATAATCAGGACGTTCGCGCGCGTCGGCCAGCGCAGCCTTAAAGGCGGTATAGACGGCGTTGCTCTTCGGCGCGCAGGCGAGATAAACGATAGCCTGCGCGATCGCCCTTTCGCCTTCAGCCGGACCGACGCGGGTGAAACAATCCCACGCGGCAATAGCGACCTGCATCGCGCGCGGATCGGCATTACCCACATCTTCCGAGGCAATCGCCAGGCAGCGACGCGCCACGTACAGCGGATCGCCTCCCGCGGTAATGATACGGGCATACCAATAGAGGGCGGCATCCGGCGCGCTGCCGCGCACTGATTTATGTAAGGCGGAAATAAGATCGTAGAAGCGATCGCCTTTGTTATCAAAACGCGCGCTGCGTTCGCCGGCGATCTCGGTCAACAAGGCGGGCAATAAAACGCGTTTGCCGCTATCATCCGCCTCCGCCATATCGGCCATCATTTCCAGCGTATTTAAGGCGCGCCGCGCGTCGCCATTGACCAGCTCAGCAATCGCTCGCCGTGTTTCATCCGGTAACACGATATCCTGATCGCCGTAACCACGCGTTTTGTCCTGCATCGTCTGGTCCAGTACTTGCTCAATATCGTCAGTGGACAACGATTTCAGTAGATAGACCCGCGCTCGCGACAATAGCGCCGAGTTCAGCTCAAAAGAGGGATTTTCCGTGGTCGCGCCGATAAAGGTGATAGTGCCATCTTCGATATGCGGTAAAAAGGCGTCCTGCTGGCTTTTGTTAAAGCGATGCACTTCATCGACAAACAGGATGGTACGGCGACCGGCATTACGATTCTGGCGGGCGCGCTCGATAGCTTCGCGAATCTCTTTTACCCCAGAAGTGACGGCGGAAATACGCTCGACATCGGCGCTGGCGTAGCGGGCGATCACTTCAGCGAGCGTGGTTTTCCCCGTCCCTGGCGGCCCCCATAAAATCATGGAGTGCAGATGCCCGGCCTCAATAGCGCGAGGCAACGGTTTACCTGCGGCCAGCAAATGCTGCTGGCCGATATACTGCGCTAAATTTTCCGGCCGCATTCGCGCGGCCAGCGGTTGAAACGTATTATCAGAAAAATCGAGCGACAGATTGCTCACTCATCGCCTCTACTTACGTTGGTCATCTATCGTTACCCCTTGCGGCGGAGTAAACGTAAATTTTGACGGATCAACAGCGCCGTTTTGCTGGGATTTTAGCTGATAGGCGCTACGCTGATCGTCTTGTTCTACGGCGCTAAACTGGTGGATAGTCCCGTCGCGTCCCACATTGATGGTGAACTGTTTCAGATTGCCGTTGCTGGCTTTCGGCGTCAGCACAAAATTATCGCCATCCTGCTTAATATTATACTGCTGCCAGTCGCTGGCCTGGTTGCGGGCAATCAGCATAAACGGTGTATTTCCGGTGGCATCTTTCAACCACGTGGCGGTAGCCTGTTCTACAAACGGGTTATAGAACCATAACGTTTTGCCGTCAGAAACCAGAATACTCTCGTCAGGTTGCGTCATATGCCAGTTGAATAGATTTGGCCGCTTAACCCATAAATCACCCTGTCCCTCCTGCACCGCGGCACCGCTGCCATCGGTGACTTTTTGAGTAAAGCTGGCATGAAAGCTGCTCACTTTATCCAGGCGGCTTTTCAGAGAGCTGGCGGCGTCAGCCCATACGCTGCTGGCTATAACGCTTGAAAGTAATGCACAGGCGATTGCCATTTTTTTCATCATTATTCCTCAAGTTTCGACACTCCCGACCAGGAGCTCCTTTTACTTTCTATTCCAGGCCAAAAATCAGCATGAGGAAAGAAGAAAATACTGAATTTTGTTGCCGGATGGCAGCCTGTACAGCGCCATCCGGCTTACAGGTTTACTCAAAAGGCGGCGGAGCCAACACTTCACGATTACCGTTATGCCCCTGAGCGCTGACAATACCCTGCGCTTCCATCTGTTCGATAATACGCGCCGCACGGTTATAGCCGATACGGAACTGACGCTGAACGCCGGAAATGGACGCTTTACGCTTCTGGGTGACGAAATTAACGGCCTGATCGAATAGCGCATCTAATTCTTCGCCGCCGTCAAAACCGCCACCGCCACCGTCGCTTTCACTGTCGGAGGTAATGCCATCCACATATTGCGGACGACCGCGCGCTTTCCAGTCCTGAACCACCGCATGGACTTCCTGGTCACGCACAAACGCCCCATGGACACGTACCGGCATGGTGGAGTTTGGTCCGGAATAGAGCATGTCCCCCATTCCCAATAGCGACTCAGCGCCACCCTGATCAAGAATGGTGCGGGAGTCGATCTTGCTGGATACGGTAAAAGCGATACGGGTTGGTATGTTGGCTTTAATTAAACCAGTAATCACATCGACCGACGGACGCTGCGTCGCCAGTACCAGGTGAATCCCCGCGGCGCGCGCTTTCTGCGCCAGACGCGCGATCAGCTCTTCAACTTTTTTACCGACGGTCATCATCAGGTCGGCAAATTCATCAACCAGTACCACGATATACGGCAGTTTTTCCAGAACCGGATGCTGAACATCCATACTGTCGCCCGGCTTCCAGTACGGGTCCGGAATCGGACGTCCCATGCGGGCCGCTTCGGCGATTTTCTCGTTATACCCAGCCAGATTACGCACGCCGAGCGCGGACATCAGCTTATAGCGACGCTCCATCTCATTGACGCTCCAGCGTAACGCGTTAGCCGCGTCTTTCATGTCGGTAACAACTTCTGTCAGCAGATGCGGTATACCCTCATAGACCGAGAGTTCTAACATTTTCGGGTCGATCATGATAAAGCGAACGTCTTCCGGCTGCGCTTTATACAGCATACTGAGGATCATGGCGTTAACCCCGACCGACTTACCGGAACCGGTCGTACCGGCCACCAGCAGGTGAGGCATTTTCGCCAGATCCGCCACTACCGGATCGCCCGCGATATCCTTACCTAACACCACGGTAAGCGGCGACGGATTCTCGCGGAATTTGGCGTTATCCAACACTTCGCGCAGATAAACGGTTTGCCGTTTCTTGTTCGGCAATTCCAACCCTACGTAAGGTTTGCCTGGAATGACCTCCACAACGCGTACGGCTACCGTTGACAATGAGCGCGCCAGATCCCGGGAAAGGTTGGAGATACGCGCCGCTTTAACGCCCGGGGCCAGATTCAGTTCAAAGCGAGTAATGACCGGGCCTGGCGAATAGTTCACCACATCAGCTTTAATGCGGAAATCCGCCAGACGCGCTTCAACCAGACGCGCCATTTGCTCCAGCGCAAAGGTATCTACCGGTTCAACTTCGCTCGGCGGCGGCGTCAGAAGATCTAACGAAGGCAGCGGCGTCGTCGGACGCTGTAATGGACGACTGTCGCCGTTACGCATCAACAGCGGGTGGATCAGGCTGTCTTGCGGCGCTGTCGGCTGTTGCGGCTGCTGATACTGCGGCTGCGGCGCTACCGGCTGTTGCGGCTGCTGATACTGCGGCTGCGGCGCTACCGGCTGTTGCGGCTGCTGGTACTGTGGCTGAGGCGCTACCGGCTGCTGATACTGCGGCTGCGGCTGCGGCGCGACCGGTTGCTGAACAGGCGTTGATTCGGGCATGACACCCGGCGTGAACAGCGGTTCGTGCGGACCTTCATCAACCAATACTTTCATTGGCGAGAAATCAAGATCGTCCAGTGAGAACGGCTGCGCGCCAGCGGGTTGCTCGCCGGAATAGCGCTGCTGTTGCGAAGCGGCAAACTGGCGGGCTAATTCAGCTTCCGCAGCGGTATCGTCATCTTCTGCCTGTTGAGTATCGTGCTGATACGTCTCACCATAACGATGCTGCTGCGACTGCGCAAACTGACGGGCTAACTCGTCCTGATGCATTGCATCTATTTCTTCATCTGTTAGCTGCGCGCCCGTCTCGTACTGATTGCGCCCTGCCTCGCGGGCTTTTTCTTCTGCAATCCTCTGCGACGGCAGCTTAATACCGTACGACGCCAGTTCCCGTCGGGTCGGCACGCGAACGCGGTTCGGACGCGGCAGTTGCGGACCAATTCCCTCTTTCACCTGCGGACGCGGCGCGCCGCCGGTAGCCAGACCAAATGCAGGCGCAGCGGCCGCGGGGCCGGCTGCCAGGGCGCCACTCTTAATACCTGCGTCAAGCGACGCGGCGGCGGCTACCGCTTCCACTGGCGGTATGGACGGCGCGACAGATACCGTAGGTTTGGCCGGCACGTTCTCTTTTACCGGCTCCGGAATCGGTTGATACCATGCCGCCAGTTGTTCGCGCTCACGGGCGCGTTTCTCTTCCACCTCTTCAAAATAGTAAAGCGGAGGACGGGCGGGTCTGGTCTCTTCTATGCCAGGTTCAGGCTCGGTGGCAACTGGCTGTTCGATAACCGGCGGCGGCATGTGGGAAGGTTCAGCCGCTATCGGCTCCGGCTGATGGGGCGGCTCCGACTGCCAGTGTTGTTCCGCATCCGGCGTCTGCCATTGCGACTGTGTTTCCTGCGGCGCAAGAGAGTCATATTCTGCGGTGGTCTCTGGCGTCGCGGCGTATTGCGGCGCGGAAGCGACAGGCACAGGTTGCTGCCACGGCGCACTTTGCGCCTCCTGCGGTTGAGCATATTGCGGATGCGGCTGATACCCCTCCGGCGCAGGTGCGATAACCGGTTCGCCGGTTTGCGGTCCCGGTACGGGCTGCCACTCCACGGTCGGTTGCGCGACAACCGGCTCAGCCCCCGGCATAGGCGGCGTGTGCATTATGGGATCGGCGGACGCTGCCCACGTCTGGGTGACGGCAGTTGCAGCCGCAGCGGCGGCGACCGGTTCGGTGACAGAATGGCCGTTTAACAGCGGATCATATTCATCATATTCCGGCTGCGTCGCACGGTTGCCCGAAAACAGAACGTCGTCGGGATCGGCAGCGACGCCGCGCGCGCTATACTGAATGTCCTCGTCATCATCCATCCGTTTGCCGGAAAAGAGCGCGGCATCGGTCTGACGGCCCCGTGGATTGCTGAATTTTTCAGCCAGTCGCTTACGACGCGCCAACGCGCCGCGCAAAATACGCGCCCGGCGAGATTCACGCTGCACGCCGTCGGTTTCTTCATCGTATTCGTCATCATACTCTTCGTCGTCAACCCACGTATCATCACGCCGGGTACGGTTGCTGGCGAAGGTCAGTATATTAAGCAGCCAGCCGCCTAATTTTTCGGCGATACTAACCCAGGACCAACCGGTAAAGAGCGTCAGCCCGGCAGCCCAAATACAGAGAAGCATTATCGTTCCGCCGCTACTATGCAACAACGGCTGCAGCGTGGTGCTTAACAGGCTGCCAATGACGCCGCCAGAGGCGAAATACCAGATATCGTCGGCATTAATGGCTGCCAGACCGCAGGAAGTGAGAATCAGCGCCAGCACGCCGATAAGGCGTAGCGACACAGCAAAATAGTCGATGTAATCATCCGTAGACTGATGACGCCACGCAAACCAGCACCCACCGACAATAATGACAGGGATGGTGTAGGCCATTACGCCAAAAATAAAGAACAGTGTATCGGCCAGCCACGCGCCCGGCGCGCCGCCTAAATTATGGATGGGTTCATGCCAGGCGGTTTGCGACCAACTGGGGTCCGAAGGGTTAAAGCTCAACAAGGCCGCCATCAACCAGACGGCAAAAAGGGCAATAAGTATCAACAACGCTTCCAGAAGTCGGCGCCCGCTGCTTAACTTCGTCAATGTGACGTCTTTGTCTTCAGTATATTCCTGGCTCAAAAAAGGCTCTCCAGGTTCCAGGCTTTTCCCGCCCGATGCTAAAACGGACAACAGCACCGGGTTGCCCCGGCACTGTTGCTGTATGGATTAACAGGAGTGTAATCAAACTACAGCGATTTTGCACCTGTTCCGTGTTAGCGTGTCTTAATAACCAGACGATTACTCTGTTTTACCTCTTCCATCACTACGTAAGTTCGGGTGTCGTTCACACCTGGCAAGCGCAGCAACGTCTCTCCCAATAGTTTTCGATACGCTGACATATCCGGTACACGGGTTTTCAACAGGTAGTCGAAATCGCCGGAAACCAAATGACACTCCTGAATCTCTTCAAGCTTTTGCACGGCAGCATTAAACTGTTCAAACACATCCGGCGCGCCGCGATTTAAGGTAATCTCAACGAATACCAGAAGTGATGCATCCAGATAATGCGGGTTCAACAGCGCCGTATAGCCCTGGATAAACCCCTGTCGCTCCAGCCGACGCACACGCTCAAGGCAAGGTGTCGGCGAAAGTCCTACTCGTTTAGAAAGCTCGACGTTGGAAATACGCCCATCCTTTTGCAGTTCATTAAGAATGTTACGATCGATACGGTCGAGATCTTTGCCAGGGCGCTTCTTGCTATCTACCATTATTATTGTCTCTCTGTATTCCTTCCCTACTCCTGCCTGACTCTACTCACATCACTGTTCAGAGTCGCTGCCCATCACAATAGACCGAAACCCAGAGGGATTAACGGCGCGCAATGCCTGGTCTATGGTGAGAAGACCGTTGCCTCGCGGCAGCTATCGACATCACGAATGGCGTCTGTCCACGCCATGCGTAGATTTCACTAGCCCGGTAAACATGGTATTTACATGCATTATGCAGCACATACATAACACAGTTTTTTTCTTCCTCGAATGTTTTCGCAAAACAGCAGGTGATTGTCAAAGCAAAACATCGATTTTTAGTACAACATGCCAGTTATTCATTAGAGAGGGCGGTAAACTGTCATTTCGTCATCTTATAAGTTACCAATTTTAAGTAAAATTTGTGATGATAACGTCGCTGTCGCGGTCATTCATCGGTTCATGCTATTACACATATTGTTAACAAAATCGTTATGCTCTTTTTTTACGTCTGTAAATTCCCTACAATTCTGCTCATTGTCTGCCAACAACTATGGGGATCTCATGGGCACGACCAAACACAGTAAGCTGCTTATTCTGGGCTCAGGACCGGCGGGATATACCGCGGCGGTGTATGCCGCGCGCGCAAATTTACAGCCGGTACTTATTACCGGTATGGAAAAAGGCGGTCAACTGACGACCACGACGGAAGTGGAAAACTGGCCCGGCGATCCAAACGATTTGACCGGCCCGCTACTGATGGAACGCATGCATGAACATGCGGCAAAATTTGAAACCGAGATAATCTTTGATCACATCAACAAAGTGGATCTGCAAAATCGTCCGTTCCGTCTGACAGGTGACAGCGCAGAGTACACTTGTGATGCGTTGATCATTGCGACCGGCGCTTCCGCGCGCTATCTGGGGCTGCCATCGGAAGAAGCCTTTAAAGGGCGCGGCGTTTCCGCCTGCGCAACCTGCGACGGTTTCTTCTACCGCAACCAGAAAGTGGCGGTGATCGGCGGCGGCAACACTGCAGTTGAAGAAGCGCTTTATCTGTCCAACATCGCTTCGGAAGTGCATCTTATCCATCGCCGTGACGGTTTCCGCGCTGAAAAAATCCTCATTAAGCGCCTGATGGATAAAGTCGAAAATGGCAATATCATCCTGCACACCAACCGGACGCTGGAAGAAGTGACCGGCGATCAGATGGGCGTTACTGGTCTGCGTCTTCGCGACACGCAGCAAAGCGACAATATTGAGACGCTGGACATCGCCGGACTTTTCGTAGCCATCGGTCATAGCCCAAACACGGCGCTCTTCGAAGGCCAGCTTGAGCTGGAAAATGGTTATATCAAAGTTCAGTCCGGCACCCATGGCAACGCCACACAAACCAGCATCCCTGGCGTATTCGCGGCGGGTGACGTCATGGATCATATTTACCGTCAGGCGATCACCTCTGCAGGTACGGGCTGTATGGCGGCGCTGGATGCTGAACGCTATCTCGATGGTCTGGCCGACGCGAGCAAATAGTTTTTACAAATCAGTAACAAAAGTAAAAAAGGCGACTATAAGTCGCCTTTATTTTTGCGTCGTTGTAACATTGCCCTGCCTGAAATTCCAATAACTCACCTGCTAAGCGTGCAATGAATAAAACCCGTCAAAAAGAGCTGACCCGCTGGTTAAAACAGCAAAGCGTAATCTCCCAACGGTGGTTGAATATTTCCCGCCTGTTGGGGTTCATGAGTGGCGTATTAATTGTCGCTCAGGCCTGGATCATGGCGCGTATCCTGCAACATATGATCATGGAGAACATTCCACGGGAAGCGCTGTTGCTCCCTTTTATCCTGCTGATACTGGTCTTTGTCCTCCGCGCCTGGGTGGTGTGGTTGCGCGAGCGCGTCGGTTTTCATGCCGGACAGCATATTCGCTTTGAGATCCGCCGTCAGGTGTTGGATCGTCTGCAGCAAGCCGGCCCAGCCTGGATTCAGGGCAAGCCCGCCGGTAGCTGGGCGACGCTGGTGTTGGAGCAGATTGACGATATGCATGACTATTATGCGCGCTATCTGCCGCAAATGGCGCTTGCCGTTTGCGTACCGCTCTTAATCGTGGCGGCGATTTTCCCGTCAAATTGGGCGGCGGCGCTGATTCTGCTGGGCACCGCCCCGCTCATTCCCCTATTTATGGCGATGGTAGGAATGGGCGCGGCTGACGCCAACCGCCGCAATTTCCTGGCGCTTGCCCGGCTAAGCGGCCATTTTCTTGACCGTCTGCGCGGGATGGAAACGCTGCGAATTTTCGGTCGTGGAGAAGCGGAAACCGAGAGCATTCGCGCAGCATCGCAGGATTTTCGTCAGCGCACGATGGAAGTACTGCGCCTCGCCTTTTTATCTTCCGGCGTGCTGGAATTTTTCACCTCGCTTTCTATTGCGCTGGTCGCCGTTTATTTTGGCTTCTCTTACCTGGGCGAGCTGAACTTTGGCCATTACGGTACCGGTGTGACGCTCGCCGCCGGGTTCCTCGCCTTGATCCTCGCGCCGGAGTTTTTCCAGCCATTACGCGACCTCGGCACGTTTTATCATGCTAAGGCGCAGGCGATTGGCGCGGCGGACAGTCTGAAGACGTTTCTGGAAACGCCCCTCGCCCACCCGGCGCGCGGCGAAGTTGAGCTGGCGGAAAACGAACCTGTAACCATTGACGCAGTCAATCTTATTATCACCTCGCCAGAAGGCAAAACGCTTGCCGGGCCGCTGAATTTCTCATTAGCGGCAGGAGAACGCGCCGTCCTGGTAGGACGCAGCGGTTCCGGTAAAAGCTCTCTGTTGAATGTATTATCCGGTTTTCTCTCCTATCAGGGCTCTTTGCGTATTAACGGTGTTGAACTTCGCGATCTCTCGCCGGAATCCTGGCGCCAGCATCTCTCCTGGGTTGGGCAAAACCCGCAATTACCTGCAGCGACGCTACGCGAAAATGTATTACTGGCGCGCCCGGACGCCAGCGAGCAGGAACTTTATGCCGCGCTTGACGCCGCATGGGTAAGCGAGTTTTTACCGCTGCTGCCGCAGGGAGTAGACACCCCGCTCGGCAATCATGCCAGCAGACTTTCCGTCGGCCAGGCACAGCGTGTAGCGGTCGCCCGCGCGCTACTTAATCCCTGCCAACTGCTACTGCTGGATGAACCGGCGGCAAGCCTGGACGCTCACAGCGAGCAACGCGTCATGCAGGCGTTAAAAGCGGCGTCAAAACGCCAGACCACATTAATGGTGACGCATCAGTTGGAAGATCTCGCCGACTGGGACGCTATCTGGGTTATGCAAGATGGCGCGATTGTCGAACAAGGCAGTTATGCTGAACTCAGCGCCGCCAACGGCGCTTTTGCGACGTTATTGGCTCACCGTCAGGAGGATATTTAAATGCGCGCGCTACTCCCTTATCTGACGCTTTATAAACGCCACAAATGGATGCTAACGCTGGGAATTGCGCTGGCAATCCTGACCCTGCTTGCCAGTATCGGGCTGCTGACGCTTTCCGGCTGGTTCCTGTCCGCGTCCGCTATCGCAGGCTTCGCGGGAATTTACAGTTTTAACTATATGCTCCCGGCAGCCGGCGTGCGCGGCGCGGCCATTACCCGTACCGCTGGTCGTTATTTTGAACGTCTGGTAAGTCATGACGCCACGTTCCGCGTACTGCAACATCTGCGTATTTATACCTTTAGCAAACTTCTACCGCTCTCCCCCGCGGGTCTGGCGCGTTATCAGCAAGGTGAACTGCTGAACCGCATCGTTGCCGACGTCGACACGCTGGACCATCTCTATTTGCGCGTCATCTCCCCGCTGGTCGGCGCTTTTGTAGTGATTATGATTGTCACCCTGGGGCTTAGCGTTCTCGACGTGACGCTGGCGATCACGCTGGGCGGCATTATGCTGTTGACGCTGTTTATTATGCCGCCGGTGTTTTATCGCGCCGGCAAAAATACCGGCCAAAATCTGACGCATCTACGAGGTCAGTATCGCCAGCAACTCACGTCATGGTTACAGGGCCAGGCGGAACTCACCATTTTTGGCGCCAGCAAACGCTATCGGGCGCAAATGGAAGCCACTGAATTACAATGGCATGAGGCCCAACGTCGACAGTCTGAACTGACCGCCTTATCGCAGGCGTTAATGCTGCTGATTGGCGCGCTGGCGGTGATGTTAATGTTGTGGATGGCCTCCGGCGGCGTTGGCGGCAATACGCAGCCCGGCGCGCTCATCGCGCTGTTTGTCTTCTGCGCGCTGGCGGCTTTCGAGGCGCTTGCGCCCGTTACCGGCGCATTCCAGCATCTGGGGCAGGTTATCGCCTCTGCGCTTCGTATCACTGAATTAACGGAGCAAAAACCGGAGGTGACCTTTCCGCAGGCAGAAACTCCCGCGCCGGAAAAGGTCACACTCACCCTGCGGGACGTTTCGTTTCGTTATCCCGACCAGCCGATTAATGCGCTCAATGCCCTCTCATTACAGGCTAATCCTGGCGAGCATGTCGCTATTCTGGGGCGTACCGGCTGCGGAAAATCAACGCTGTTGCAGCTACTCACCCGCGCCTGGGACCCGCAACAAGGCGAAATTCTGCTCAACGATCTTCCGCTATCCTCGCTGAGCGAATCCGCCTTACGCCGGACTATCAGCGTGGTGCCGCAGCGTGTCCACCTGTTCAGCGCCACGCTGCGTGATAATTTATTACTGGCGGCGCCCAATGCCTGCGACGAAGCCCTTTCCGACATGCTGCGTCGCGTCGGCCTCGAAAATCTGCTCGAAGATAGTGGGCTTAATAGCTGGCTCGGCGAAGGCGGTCGTCTGCTATCCGGCGGCGAACTTCGTCGCCTGGCCATCGCCCGCGCGCTGTTGCATGATGCTCCGTTAATGCTGTTGGATGAGCCCACTGAGGGGCTGGATGCGACCACCGAGAGCGAAATGCTGGAATTACTTGCCGATGTGATGCGCGAGAAAACCGTCCTGATGGTGACTCACCGTTTGCGCGGCCTGGCCCGTTTTGATCAAATCATCGTAATGGACGACGGGCGCATCATTGAGCGAGGCACTCATGCAGAATTGTTAGCCGGACAAGGGCGCTATTATCAGTTTAAACAACGTCTGTAAGCTATTATTGAACGATCCGACTTGCGTACTGGAGTTTCGCCGTCATGCGTCTGGTTCAGCTTTCCCGACATTCTATCGCCTTCCCTTCGCCGGAAGGCGCTTTACGCGAGCCTAACGGTTTACTGGCGCTGGGCGGCGATCTCAGCCCTGCCCGGTTGTTAATGGCCTACCAGCACGGGATTTTCCCGTGGTTTTCGCCGGGCGACCCGATTCTGTGGTGGTCGCCCGATCCGCGCGCCGTGCTTTGGCCTGAAAAGTTTCACCTCAGTCGCAGCATGAAGCGCTTTCACAACGCATCCCCTTACCGCGTGACGCTCAATTACGCTTTTGACCGGGTCATTGATGGATGCGCCAATCACCGTGACGAAGGCACCTGGATAACGCGTGGCATTGAGGAAGCCTATCGCCGATTACATGAATTGGGCCACGCGCACTCCATTGAAGTGTGGCGCGATCGGGAACTGGTCGGCGGGATGTATGGCGTCTCGCAGGGGGCGCTGTTTTGCGGCGAATCGATGTTTAGCCGCCAGGAGAATGCCTCTAAAACCGCACTGCTGGTTTTTTGCGCTGAATTTATCCGTCACGGCGGTAAACTTATTGATTGTCAGGTACTTAATAGTCATACCGCCTCGCTCGGCGCCATTGAAATTCCACGTCGTGACTATCTCGATCACCTCGCGGGTTTACGCCAACAGCCGCTGGCCTCCCGTTTTTGGGTGCCGCGGACATTATTTTTGCCCCGGAAGTAAATGTTTTCGGCACATTTTTTATTGGGGTGTTATAATTGCTGCCGCAGAATTGGTTTAGCATATTATCCCGCAGCCCGTTGTCAGGTAACGCCCATCGTTTATTTCATCGTTCCCTTATATGTTGCGCTTATGTCGATACATCAGGGGTAGTATCAGGGAAGAGGTGTATAACGCGGCGTTGTCGTGTGTCGCGGAATCATGTGCTAAACCTGGTTTGCTGTGTTTTAAACGCACAAATCTTTACTTATCAAAAGAAGTTCGGCATTATCTTGCCGGTTCAAATTATGGTAGTGATACCCCAGAGGATTAGATGGCCAAAGAAGACAATATTGAAATGCAAGGTACCGTTCTCGAAACGTTACCTAATACCATGTTCCGCGTAGAGTTAGAAAACGGTCACGTGGTTACTGCACACATCTCCGGTAAAATGCGTAAGAACTACATCCGCATCCTGACGGGCGACAAAGTGACCGTTGAGCTGACCCCGTACGACCTGAGCAAAGGCCGCATTGTCTTCCGTAGTCGCTAATTGTCTCCTCACGCCCTGAAGGGCGGCTGGATAAAAGGTCGGTTTAACCGGCCTTTTTTGCGTCCATTAAGTCGATGAATGACGAGCTGGTTACTCTTCCACCATACGCGCATACTCTTCCGTCAAAAAATCGACCAACGCGCGTACGGAAGGTAATAATCCTCGCCGGGATGGGAACACAGCATGAATGACCTCCCGCCGGGGCTCCCACTCTTCCAGCACCGCGACCAGTTCACCGGCGGCCCATTGTTCTTTCACCATTAAGACAGGTAACTGCACAAGCCCCACGCCCGCTATCGCCGCCTCGCGTAGCGCCAACATGTCGGTGGTAATCATACGCGGGGTAAAATGGACTTCCGCACGCGCGCCCTGCGGGCCATAAAGTTCCCAGCGGTGGATATGCTTACCGGATGCAAGACTTAGCCCTGGCCAATGGCTCAACTCCGCCGGCGCGGAAGGGCTTCCCATCCGTGCGATGAGATCCGGGCTGGCAAACAGACGATGCCCCCTGTCAGCCAGGACGCGCATCACCAGGTCGCTATCTTCAAACGGGCGCGGCCTGACGCGAATCGCCACATCCACACCCTCCCCTACAACGTCCACCCGACGATTGGTCGCTTCAAGCTGTAGCGAAACATCAGGATAACGCGCCATAAATTTCGCCAGCATTGGGCCGATGTGTACATGCAGCAGCGTCACCGGGCAGGTCAGCTTCACGATACCGCGAGGCTCTACCTGCAATGCGGCAATGGCATCCTGCGCCGCCTGAGCTTCCACCAGCATCGCTTTACAGTGCTCATAGAATGTTTGTCCCACTTCGGTAACATTAAACTGCCGGGTAGTTCGCTGAATCAATCGCACGCCCAGCCGTTCCTCCAGTTGCGCAATACGCCGGCTCAGTTTTGATTTTGGTTCATCAAGCGCACGCCCCGCCGCGGCAAACCCACCCTCTTCGACCACATGCACAAACCACGCAAAATCATTGAGATCCGTTTTTATCATTACATTGTCCTATTAATGGAACGGTATGAGCCATTTTAGCCACTACCGAACCTTTTGTCATGAATATAAGCTTATTCACATCAAGACAACGCCACTGAGGAGAACACCATGAAACAGATTACAGGCGTCTATACCGCACCTCGCCCGCACTGGGTTGGCGATGGATTTCCGGTTCGTTCACTCTTTTCTTATCAGTCACATGCGCAGCAGTTGAGTCCCTTCCTGCTGCTGGATTATGCCGGGCCGCACACATTTACGCCGGGTAATGAAAAACGCGGTGTTGGGGAGCATCCACACCGCGGTTTCGAGACCGTGACGATTGTTTATAGTGGCGAAGTCGAGCATCGGGACTCTACCGGTCGCGGCGGCGTTATCGGCCCGGGCGACGTTCAGTGGATGACCGCAGGCGCAGGCATTTTGCATGAAGAGTTCCATTCCGACGCGTTTACCCGTCGGGGCGGCGAACTGGAAATGGTGCAGTTGTGGGTTAACCTTCCAATGAAGGACAAAATGACCACCCCGGGTTATCAAAGCATTACCCACGATGTTATCCCGACCGTTACGTTACCGGATGACGCCGGAGTCGTGCGGGTCATTGCAGGGCGTTATGAAGAGACAAAAGGCCCGGCGCACACTTTCTCGCCGCTCAATGTCTGGGATATGCGCCTGCAACGCAATCGCCAGCTTACATTGGCACAGCCGGAAGGATGGAGCACCGCGCTGGTGGTACTGAAAGGCAATATCACGGTGAACGGCACGACGCCGGTCAACGAAGCGCAACTGGTGGTATTGAGCCAGCAAGGGAAAACGCTGCACCTTGAGGCCAGCAGCGACGCCAGCGTATTGCTGTTATCAGGCGAGCCGCTGAATGAACCGATTGTGGGTTACGGCCCATTTGTTATGAACACGAAACAAGAGATCGCAGAAGCAGTCCGCGATTTCAACTCCGGCCGTTTTGGTCAAATCTGAAAACATGAAGGAGAACACGATGTCAAGTCCTGCTAATTTTAATGGTTTGCGCCCGGTAATTGATGTTAACGATTCCGTGATGCTTTTAATCGATCATCAAAGTGGTCTTTTCCAGACCGTAGGCGATATGCCAATGCCGGAATTACGCGCTCGCGCCGCGGCGTTGGCGAAGATGGCGACGTTAGCGAAAATGCCGGTCATTACCACGGCATCCGTACCGCAAGGTCCGAACGGCCCGCTGATCCCGGAGATCCACGCTAATGCGCCACATGCGCAGTACATTGCGCGCAAAGGTGAAATTAACGCCTGGGATAACGAAGATTTCGTTAAGGCGGTAAAAGCGACGGGTCGTAAGACGCTGATCATTGCCGGGACGATTACCAGCGTGTGCATGGCATTCCCGGCCATTAGCGCGGTAGCGGAAGGTTATAAGGTATTTGCCGTGATCGACGCATCCGGTACCTACAGTAAGATGGCGCAGGAGATCACCCTGGCGCGTATCGTACAGGCTGGCGTCGTACCGATGGATACTGCCGCAGTCGCCTCTGAGCTGCAAGGCACCTGGAACCGTGAAGACGCCGCCGCGTGGGCCGACGTTTATACTCAGGTATTCCCGGCCTATCAACTGCTGATCGAAAGCTACAGCAAAGCGCAGGATGTGGTGAAAAACAACGAAATGTTGGATTCACAGCGCTAATTTGCCTCCCCGCGCCAGTTTGGGCGGGGATTATGTCTATTGCATGAGCAAACGACAGTGAATATGTAAATTCTGCTTGACCGTTTTAGCGCAACTCCCTATAGTAGCGCCCCGTTGCCCCCAAGCGGTCAGGCAACAATACAATATGGTGAGGTGTCCGAGTGGCTGAAGGAGCACGCCTGGAAAGTGTGTATACGGCAACGTATCGG